>NZ_JACJOY010000065.1:0-106339 GCF_014695815.1 Trichocoleus sp. FACHB-6 | reverse complement strand
TTATGAGTTATTGCCAGAAACATCGGAGACTTTTATTTATCTGGCAATGATCCGTATCATGGTCAGGCGGTTGGCATAATATTTAACCCCTCACCACTTTTCAAACATCCTCTAAGATTGGCATATTTATAAATAGGACACGGGTGCAGAAAATTCAAGATATGCGATCGCGCTTTTGAGCCATCTTTGCTGCAACCGCCGAAAACTTATCTTCCATCAGGGTTGGAGATTAACGAAAAAGCCTAAAAGCTTGTCAAAGTAGGCTTTCCCAGAAAAAGTCATTTATCAACCTAAAAATGGTGATTTATAGAAATTTTTGGGAATTATAGAACTGAAGCTGCCGAAATTCGTCATTTAACTTGCTTGTTGCACATTGGGCAAATTTTGGCAAGGTTAAACAAAATTTAGGGATGCGATCGCGTTCCAGTTTCTCTGCCTAACTCAGGTATATAGAAGGATTAATTATGCAATTCCAGAATAACTCAACCGCAAATCAAGAACCAAGCAGCTCTACTGAGACAGCAAACAAAGAGATACTATTCATTGATGCAACGGTTGAGGATTACCAGAGTCTTGCAGCCGGTGTCAAAGCGGGGACAGAGGTAGTTATCCTCGACTCGGTACGGGATGGAATAGCGCAAATTACTGAAGTGCTGGCGGGACGTACCGACATCGCCAGCGTTCATATAGTCTCCCACGGCAGCGAAGCAAATTTGCAACTGGGGTCAACCCAAGTCAACTCAAACAACCTCGAAGCATACACCAACTCTTTGCAGCAATGGGCAAATGCTTTAACACCGGATGCTGACATTCTCCTGTATGGTTGCAATGTGGCAGGTGGGGAAACAGGGGCCGCTTTCGTCCAACAACTTAGTCAGCTGACGGGTGCTGACGTTGCGGCTTCCAATGACGTGACGGGTAGTGCTGGATTAGGCGGTGACTGGGATTTAGAAGTAGCGACAGGGAAGATTGAAGCACCTCTGGTGTTTAAGCCTGAGGCGATGCAGACATATAAATCAATTTTGCCAGCGATTAGTCTTACTTCAGGAGGTAGCTACTCTCAAAACTTCAATACTTTAAGTACAACAGGCACTAATAATACATGGAATAATGACAGCACAATACCTGGCTGGTATTCCAATAGAGCATTGTACTTAGCAAGTGATGGAGGGTCAACTACAGGCGGACTCTACAGTTATGGTACCAGTGGAAGTAGCGATCGCGCTTTAGGAGCGATCGCTTCAGCAAGTGCAGATCCTGTAATTTGGGGTGTGCGTCTAGTCAACAACACAGGCAGCACTCTTACTTCTCTCAATATTGCCTATACTATTGAGCAATGGCGAGCTGTCAATTCTTCTCAAACAACCAATTTTCAGTATAAGGTTGGAGCATCAAGTATTTCAGAGACAGGATACGCAGATTTTGATGCCTTAGATATTGTCAGCGTTAATAATACAAACACAGGTGCTGTAGACGGAAACAGTGCCAGTAATCGCACCATTCTTACCCAAACGCTGGGTGGTTTTTCAGTCAACAATGGTCAAGAAATATGGTTGCGTTGGAACGATCCAGATAACTCTGGCTTCGACCACGGCTTAGCGATTGACGATTTTTCTATTTCTGTTCCTGGTACGGTTACTAATAACCCACCTAATATTACCCTACCAGGTGCCGCTGTATCTTACACCGAGAACGCCGCCGCCACAGTCATAGACAGCACCGCTACAGTAATTGACACCGACTCCCTCAACTTTGACACCGGGAAGCTGACAGTAGATTTTACCGCAGGTGGCACGGCATCCGACCGTTTAGCGATTCGCAACCAAGGTAACGGTGCTGGACAAATTGGGCTAGATGGCACAATAGTCAAATACGGCGGAGTGCAAATCGGCACTTTCAAAGGTGGGACTGGCACCACTCCCTTAGTCATCACCTTCAACGCCAACGCCACACTCGACGCCGCTACTGCACTACTGCAAAACATCACCTATCAGAACGCCTCAGATAACCCCAGCACCACTCCTCGCACTGTCCGCTTCATCGTTACCGATGGTGACGGTGGCACCAGCACCGTGGTTACTGAAACTATAAATGTTACAGCCGTCAACGATGCGCCGATTATTGGTGCTTCGGTAGTTAAATACGATGGTTCGTTAAATACCACGCCCAACACTCAAGGATTTAGCTACCTCTCCCTTGGTAGTGCAACGCAAACTGCCTCTGGTGGCGCGACTACCTTGGATACCACTGCCAACCCAGGCACTTATGCTGGCTACTTTGCTAACAACGTACCTACCCTAGACCGCACTACTGGTTACACCGTCAGCTTCACCGCCCAAGTTCTCTCAGAAAATCATACGACGAGCACAGCTGATAAAAATGGCGATGGCATTGCCGATAGAGCCGGTTTCAGCATCATAGTTCTCAGCAGCGACAAAAAAGGCATCGAATTAGGATTCTGGGATAACGAAATCTGGGCGCAGGAAGATGGCACAACTCAGGCAAATCCTAGTACAAATCCCTCGGCAAGCAACAACCAACTTCTGTTCACCCATGCTGAAGGCGCTACCTTCAACACCACTACAGGTTTAATTCCTTACCAGCTGACAGTTGTGGGCGATACTTACACTCTCTCCACAGGTGGCACCACCATCCTCAGCGGCAAACTGCGGGATTATACTGCTGCTACTGCAACTCCCGATCCTTATGAAACCCCGAACCTGATTTTCTTGGGCGATGACACTACCTCTGCCAGCGCCAGAGTAAATTTATCGGGTGTCTCAGTTACGACTAATAGCAGTTTTGCACCCCAAACAGTTGCTGAAGATACTGATTTATCCATCACAGGAGTTAGCGTGTTTGACGTGGATGCGGGAAATACTGCCATCACCGTCACTCTAGAAGTCAACAATGGTGCTTTGACAGTCAACTCTACTGGGTTAACAGTCAATGGCAACGGCACGGGAACTGTCACCCTGACAGGCAGCCAAAGCCAGATCAACGCTAACTTAGCCGCCGCAAACGGACTGCTATACAAAGGCAACCAAGACTTTAATGGTAGCGACACTCTCAAGATTACAGCTAACGATGGTGCGGCTACTAGCAATATCAAGACGATACCGATTACCGTCACCTCAGCCAACGATGCCCCGGTGTTAAATAATACCGGGAGTCCGGCACTAACAGCAATTGACGAAGACGTTGCGCTTGCCAGCAACAATGGTACTCTGGTTTCTGATGTTATTGCCAGCGGTGCTGGCGGCAACCCCATCACCGATGCAGATGCAGGTGCAGTAGAAGGAATTGCTGTAATTGAGGTAGATAATACCAACGGCACTTGGCAATATTCTACTGATGGCGGAAGTAGCTGGAATAATTTTGTGGTTTCCGGTGCTGCTGCTACCGTCCTAAAGGATACAACAAGCGATCGCATCCGTTTTGTCCCCAATCCCGACTTTAACGGTATCACCCCAGGCATCACCTTCCGCGCTTGGGATGCCTCTGATGGACTTGCCAGCGGTACAACTAATGTAAATCCTGGGGCTGGTGGCGGTGCGTCTTCATTCAGTATTGCTACTGAAACAACAAGTATTATTATTAACTCAGTTAACGATGCCCCCAGTTTCACCAGTGGAGGAAATCAAAATGCGATCGCCGGCTCTGGATTACAAACTGTAGCTGGATGGGCAAGCAATTTCAATCCTGGTGCAACGGAATCAACTCAAAGCGTCGATAGTTACATAGTTAACGTCACTAGCAACCCTGGTATTTTTGCCACTCCGCCGACAATTGACCCCCTGACAGGCAATCTTACTTATACTCCTACTGCAACAATTGGTACAGCTACTACAGCGACAGTTCAAGTCCAAGTCAAGGATAACGGCGGCACTGCTAACGGTGGTGTCGATACCTCAGTAGCGCAAACCTTTCAAATTACTGTCAACCCTGGAACACCGACAGTTAGCATCCAAGCGGTAGATGCTGATGCAGCAGAAGCGGGCGCAAATACTGGAAACTACCAAATTACTCGTACTGGCAACACCACGGGCAATTTAACTGTAAAATTTGCCGTCAGTAACAACAGTGCCAGCAGCGGGGACTATACCTTAACAGATAGTAACGGCAATGCGATCGCTATCTCGAATGGAATTGCCACCGTGACCCTATTAGCTGGGCAAGAATCTTTCAATATTACTCTTACCGCAGTTAACGACATCCAAGCTGAGGCAGCGGAAACACTAAAGTTAGATTTAGTAGCTGATGGGGCGTATGCGATCGCATCTTCCCAAAATACCGCAACTGTCACCATCCAGCAAAATGACACGGTAGTAATTAACACCAACGATAGCGGCGAAGGTTCGCTACGACAAGCAATTATCAACGCCAACGCCTTTAGTGGAACCAATACCATCGGTTTTCAAATTGGCAGTGGCTTACAAACAATTACACCCCTGTCAGCCTTACCTACCATCAACGACTCGGTAATTATTGACGGCACTACTCAGCCTGGATTTTCTGGTACTCCTATTATTCAATTAAGTGGAAGCGGCACGGGTGCTGGACTGACAATTACTGCCGGAGATAGTACAGTACGCGGCTTAATAATCAACCGCTTTCAAGATGGCATTGAGTTAAGCGGTGGCGGCAACAATGTTATTGCAGGCAACTTTATTGGGACTAATGCAGCGGGTAATGCAGTAGCAGGTAACTCCCGCTGGGGCGTGTTTATCAACGGTTCCTCTAACAATATCATCGGGGGAACGACGGCAGGGACGCGCAACATTATTTCCGGTAACAGTGTCGGTCTCTTCGTCACTGGTAGCGGGAATCAAATCCAAGGTAACTACATCGGGACTGATGTTACTGGTAATGTTGACTTGGGTAATACTGCTGACGGTATAACCATCCAAGGAACTAACAACATCATTGGCGGGACGACAACAGGCGCACGTAACGTCATCTCCGGCAATAATCAGAATGGTGTCAGCATTAGCCAAGTCGGTTCCAGCGGAAACCAGGTATTAGGTAACTACATTGGCACTAATGCTGCTGGTACTGCCGACTTAGGCAACACTCTGAATGGTATAGAAATTCAATACGCACCCAATAATATTATCGGTGGGACAACGGCAGGTGCAGGTAATGTTATTTCTGGTAATAACAGTAACGGTATCTGGATTACAGGCAACACCGCTACGGGGAACCGAGTACAAGGCAACTACATTGGCACCAATGCCGATGGCAGCAGCGCTTTGGGCAATACCTTCCGGGGAGTATGGCTTACCGACGCTAACGATAACACCATCGGCGGGACAGCAGCAGGAACTGGGAACGCGATCGCTTTTAATGGTCAGCAAGGGGTGTTGGTTAGTTCCGGCATTGGCAATGGTATCCTTGGAAACTCCATCTTCTCCAACACTGACTTAGGAATTGATCTTGGCGGTATCAGTGTAACCGCTAACGATGTTGGAGATGGTGACACGGGGGCAAATAATCTGCAAAATTTCCCGTTGCTTACTTCTGCGGTTTTCAATGGTGCCAACACAACAGTTACAGGAACGTTCAACAGCAACCCCAACGCTACATTCAGGCTAGAATTTTTCTCTAACACAGCCTTAGATGCATCTGGCAATGGTGAGGGTAGAACATTCCTGGGCTTTACTAATGTAACGACTGATGCCAGTGGCAATGGCAGTTTTACGGCTAATTTGGCGACGGTGGCGTTGGGTAACTTTATTACCGCAACAGCAACCAATTCCAACAACACCTCCGAGTTTTCCACCGGAGTAGCTGTTACTACAGTTGTCAGTATCAATGCCATAGATGCTACTGCTGCTGAATCTGCCACAGATACAGGCATTTACCAAATTACTCGTACTGGTACAACGGGCAATTTGACAGTAAATCTTGCTGTTGATGGTAGCAGCAGCGCCAGTGGGGATGACTACAATCTCAGTAGCGGCGGTTTGTCCGTGGTGATTCCGGATGGGCAGAGTTTTGTCAATGTTACTCTTACTGCTGTTGATGATACTTTGCCAGAGTTAGCGGAAACGCTGCGGCTAAACTTGGCGACGGGTGCGGGTTACACCATTGATACTGATAATAATAATGCTACGGTAGCGATCGCATCCAATGACACTATTCAATACGCTATTACCACTGCTTACCCAACTTTGATTGAAGGTGACACTGGTAAGCAAACTGCTACCTTTACTGTCACGCGCAACGGCGGAATTGGGGTAGCCAGTACCGTTGATTATGCAATTGGTGGGACTGCTACTTCTGGCACTGACTATAACAATATTCTGGTGAGTGGTGGGGGAACTGCCCTTTCTGGCACTATTAATTTTGCTGCTGGTGAGACAACAAAGACGATTACATTGGATGTCTTGGGTGACACGACATTTGAAGCGAATGAAAATATTTCTGTCACTTTAAGTAATCCTAACCTGACGGCTGCCCCAGAAAGTTCTACGATTACCACAGCTATAGGACAGGTGGCAGTTGTCAATGATGAAAAGCAACCTACTATCAGCATCAACGATGTTAACGTCATCGAAGGAAATAGCGGCACAACTAACGCTAGCTATACGATTAGCCTTTTTAATGCAAGTAGCGAAACGGTCACGGTAAATTACGCCACATCTAACACTACAGCTACTACAGTTGATGGCGATTATACCAGCGTTACATCAACCCCCATCACCTTCAACCCTGGGGAAATAACCAAAACCATCATGGTTGCTGTCAATGGTGATAATAAATTTGAGCCGAATGAAACCTTCAACGTGAATCTCACGGGTGCAACTAATGCCACCATTGCTAAAGGCACCGGAGTGGCTACGATTACTAACGATGACAATCAACCTACTATCAGCATCAACGATGTCAGCGTAACCGAAGGAAATAACGACACAACTAACGCTAGCTTTACTATTAGCCTTTCTGATGCAAGTAGCGAAACTGTCACCGTAAATTACGCCACATCTGACGGTACAGCTACCACAGTTGATGGAGATTACACTGGCGTTACATCAACACCAATCACCTTCAACCCTGGAGAAACAACCAAAACCATTACTGTTGCTATTAAGGGTGATAATAAATTTGAGACAAATGAAACCTTTAACGTGAATCTCAGTGGTGCGACTAATGCCACCATTGCTGATAACACGGGAGTTGGTACGATTACTAATGATGACAATCAACCGCAAATTAGCATTGATGATGTCAGCATCACTGAAGGCAACGACGGCACTGTTAATGCCATCTTCACTGTTAGCCTCTCCAACCCCAGCAGCTTACCTGTCAGAATCAACTACGCCACAGCTAATAATACCGCGATCGCGAGTAGTGACTACACTACTACCAATGGCACTTTAACCTTCAACGCTGGAGTCACGACTCAAACCATCAGCGTTCCGGTTATTGGTGAATTGGCAAGTGAAGCAACTGAAAGCTTTTTTGTCAACCTTTCCAACCCAATCAATGCCACAATTGCCGATAACCAGGGTATCGGCACTATCATCGACAACGACGCGGCTGGCTTCACCATTTCCCCGATTAGCGGTAACACTACCGAAGCCGGAGGAAAAGCCACCTTCACCGTAAAATTGAATAGCGCCCCCACCGCTGATGTCACAATTGGTTTAACCAGTTCTGACACAACCGAAGGCAAAGTCTCGGCATCTAGCCTCACTTTCAGTGCCAATAATTGGAATATCGCCCAGACTGTAACCGTCACTGGTGCTGATGATGCGATCGCTGATGGCAATATTCCTTACAGCATTATCACTGCCCCAGTAGTCAGCACTGATAGTAAATACAACAACCTTAACCCTAATGATGTCGCTGTCACCAACATCGACAATGACACTGCTGGCTTCACCATCACCCCAGCGAGGCGACTACAAACCACCGAAGCGGGTGGCCAAGCCAGCTTCACAGTGAAACTCAATAGCCAACCCACAGCTAATGTCACCTTTGGCTTAGTCAGTTCTGATACCACCGAAGGCATTTCCACCTCTAGCCTCACCTTCACCCCCAACAACTGGAATATTGCCCAAACTGTGACTGTTACGGGTGTGGATGATGCAGTTGTTGATGGTAACATCGCTTACAAGATACTCACTAAACCAGCCGTCAGCGCTGATAGCAAATACAACCGGCTTAATCCGGTTAATGTCGCTGTTAGAAACGCGGACAACGATACAGCTGAATTTAATGTGATTAACGGCACATTAGTTTCTGAAACATTGGTGGGAACCACTCAAAGCGATCGCATCTATGGTTTCGGTGGACATGACACCATTTCCGCTGGACTAGGAAACGACCAAATTTACGGTGATGATGGCAACGACACCCTAATTGGCGATATCAGCAATAACTTGGTTGCGGGTGGCGATGACCTTATTTATGGTGGTACAGGAAGCGATCGCATCTATGGCAACGATGGCAATGATTTCCTCTACGGCGAGTCAGGAAACGATCTAATTTTCGGCGATTCTGGCAATGACCTTCTCAGAGGCGGCTTAGGCAATGACGTGGTTACAGGTGGTACCGGACGCGATACTTTTGTCTTTGCCAGAGGCGAAGGCACTGACATCATCCAAGACTTTCAAATTGGTAGTGACTTCATTGGTTTAGCTGGCGGTTTGAGTTTGGGTCAGTTGTTGATTACACAAAGAAGCAGCCAAACTGTGATTACTAATAACTCCAATGGTGAGTTGTTAGCAGCTTTGAATAATGTTAATGCTGCTACTTTCCAAAGCTACGCTTCCAGCACTTTCGTGACTATCTAAGTGTAGGAAACCCCGATTTCTAGAAGATAAAATCGCTGCACCTATGTCAATCGGTGCAGTGAACTGATACCATCAAATCGGCGATATCATACGCCACAATCCAAGGACGCGGAAACCCCGCCTCTACAAAGTGGAGCTTCACTCCCCCAATCCCTGTGTACAAGGGCAAGGGTGCAGTCAGCAGCTACCATGAACTCTGCAATATTATTTAGCTGAAAACGCCACACCCTTTAGGTCGGAGAAAAAAGAATGCTTCCGAAAAAATCAACTTCATACTTGTGCGCCACTTTGTTAGTTTCGGGATTAGTTTCGGGAATACTCGCCACCACCGCCACTGCACAAACTATAGAGTCTTCATCTGAAATATTAGAAGTAAAAGCAGACACTAGCACTGTAGAAAATGATTTACCTGCAACTGAGGCATCTGAGGAAGCCGAAAAACTCGAAGTCGAAACTAATACTACAACTTTTGAAGTAAAAAATACTTTACCCCCAATTACAAATCCGAAAAAACTAGCAGATGTAGAGTTGCCGCCTCGCACCTTAAACGAGTTTGGTAAAATCTCGCTAGAAGTTAACCTCGAACCTGCACAAAGCCCTCCAATAAGTAGCCAGGAAACCGCGCAAACGACCGCAACACCAACCGAATCAACTGTAAAAATTCTCCCGCGTGTGGGCGTAAACTTTACCAGCGGGCCAGGTGTTGGTTACTCTAGTTCGTTCACTAGCTTAGAAGGTTTTCTACCTCTATCTTCAGGTAAAACTAATAACCTGCCATTTCTAGAAGGACGAGTCCTATTATCAACAGAAAGTGCTCTCATAAGCAGTAATTTGGTTTTAGGTTATCGCACTTACAACCCTAAAGATAATCGCATTTTAGGCGGTTATGTCGCCTACAACACGCGCGACACAGGAAATAGCAACTTCAACCAATTAGGTGTAGGAGTTGAAAGCCTAGGGGATTGGGATGTTCGCGCTAATGCTTATATACCCGTTGGCGATACCCGCCAAAAGACACAAGAAACTATTTCTAATAATAATTTGTCCTTATCAGAACCTGTCTTTCAGGGGAATTTTTTAGCGCAGACTCGAACTCAGCAAAGACAAATTAACCGCCGCTTTGAAGCAGCGATGGCGGGATTTGATGTTGAGGCTGGTACAAAAATTGCTCAGATAGGTAAGACGGGCGATCTGCGGGGTTATGCTGGATTATATTATTATGATGCTCCAGGTAGTGCCGATATCTTGGGCTTTAGCACTCGTTTAGAAGCCCGTCCTACTGATAATTTGCGGCTAGGAGTTTCGCTTTCAAATGATGCTACCTTTGGGACTAATTTGATGTTAAGTGTGGGGGCGAATTTCCCTGGCACTCGTCCGAGAAATATAGGTAAAGAAAATACGGTGTTGGCGCGTTTGGGAGAATCTGTAACCCGAAATGCAAATATTGTAGTGGATGAGCAACAGGATGTTGAATCATTTACACGACAAGAAACTGTTTTTGTTACTAACCCGAATACTGGTGAACCTTGGAGATTTCAACACGTTAATTTGGGGATAGGAACGGGTAACGGCACATTTGAAAGTCCGACTGGAGATGTTGCTTCAGCTTTGGCTGTGGCGCAGCCGGAGGATATTGTTTATGTGCAACCAGGGACAAATCCAAGTATTCCCGCCTTCCAAATTCCTGATGGGGTGCAGGTGCTTTCTACTGGCCCCGTACAGCTGATAAATACAGTAGAAGGTAATTTACAATTGCCGTCCTCTGGTGCGGGTGTGCGTCCACAGGTGACGGGAACGGTAACGATAGGTAATAGAACTACGCTTTCTGGGTTTGAAATTGCTACTACTACTGGTGCTGGTATTGCTGGGACAAATATCAGCGATGTGACAATTCGAGAGAATGCGATCGCATCTTCTGTAAGCGAGGGTATTTTACTTCAGAATGTGGCTGGACAGGTAGCGATCGCTAACAACACAATCAACAATTCTGGTTTGGAAGGCTTCTCTTTGCGTAATAATCAAGGACAAGTAACTCTGTCGCTTACAGAGAACAGTATTGCCAATAATGGCGCTGCTGCTGACGACGGGGACGGAGTTAATGTCGAACTTAGCAATAGCGCCACAGGGACATTCAATATAGAAAAGAACGCGATCGCTAATAATAGCAGTAATAGTGGCATCGCCGATGGAATCGAAATCAGAATTATCGATAATGCTTCTGGAACGTTTAATATTACTAATAATCAGATAAGCAGAAATCAGTTTAAGGGAATTAATATTCAACTTGACTCTACATCCTCTGGGACATTCAATATTACCAACAACAGTATTCAAGAAAACCTTGACGACGGGATTACTCTGCAACTAAACGATCAAGCAACTGGAACATTTAATATTTCTAACAACCCTGAAATTTCTCAAAATGGCTTGTTCGGTATTGCTATATTACTGTCCGACAGCACTTCGGGAACGTTCAACATTACTAGCAATACGATTCAAGAAAATCAAAACAATGGGGTAAATATTCAATTAAACGATACAGCAGCAGGAACTATTAATATTTCCAATAATCAGCAAATTGCTAGAAATGGATTAAACGGGCTTTTTACAACGACGAGTGAAACATCCCAACTCCGGCTAACAATTGACTCGAATCAAATTTATGAAAATTCTTTTACCTCGCTTTCTATTAACAGTTTTGGTTCTAGTAATACTTTTGCTAGTGTCGCCTTAAACACTTTAACTGGCGGTTCATTGGGCGATTTAGAAGTGATAGCGAGTGGGGTTGATGATATTGTTTGCTTGCGATCGCGTCAAAATACAATTGGCAATCTTTTGTTAGATGATAGTCTTGGGGGGACGATACAGGCAGAGGATGGAATATCCACTAATAACATTGCCACAAGTAATGTCACTAATTGGTCAGGAACTAATGTAGCGGCTAGGAGCTGTGGTTTCCCGTAAAAGATAAAGTAAAATCAATCCTACCAAATATAGAAATCCTCAAAATTGTGATCCAGCCCTTCAGATACCCGACTTCTCTAAGAAGTCGGGTATCTTGCTTTCACGAATCATTTAGGAATGCTATAGGTTGTAAACCGTATACACACGAAAAATTTTGTCTGTCTGTTTTTACCAGGATATCGTCACAAGACGCAAGAAAATGTCAAACTAAATAAATGTGTTTTTTTAACTTTCGCAAACAGTTAAATTGAAGTTTATGGCAAGTCAGCGCGTTCTCTCTGGAGTTCAACCAACCGGAAATCTGCATTTAGGTAACTATCTGGGAGCAATTCGCAACTGGGTAGAAGGTCAAAGCCAGTATGAAAATTTTCTCTTTATAGCAGACTTGCACGCAATCACAGCACCGCACGATCCAGCATCGCTGACAGCTAATACTTACAACCTCGCTGCTGTGTATCTGGCGTGTGGTCTCGATCTAAACCACTCTACTATTTTTGTGCAATCTCACGTCTCAGCGCACAGCGAACTGATGTGGCTGCTAAATTGCGTTACGCCGCTTAACTGGCTGCAAGATATGATCCAGTTCAAGGAAAAGGCGGTAAAGCAGGGGGAAAATGTCAATACTGGGTTGCTGGATTATCCAGTGTTGATGGCGGCGGATATTTTACTATATCAGGCGGATAAGGTGCCTGTCGGTGAAGACCAGAAGCAGCATTTGGAATTGACGCGGGATATTGCTAATCGGTTTAATTATCTGTTTTGTCGGGAAAATCCGGTGCTGAAGTTGCCAAATCCGTTAATTCGCGCTGAGGGTGCGAGGGTGATGAGTTTGACTGATGGAACTCGCAAGATGTCTAAGTCTGACCCTTCGGATATGAGTCGGATTAATTTGCTGGACACTCCAGAACAAATTCAAAATAAGATTAAGCGTTGTAAGACTGACTCGGTACGCGGTTTGACGTTTGACAATTCCCAACGTCCGGAAGCACGAAATCTGCTGACTCTCTACACTGTACTTTCTGGAAAAACTAAGGAAGAAGTGGCGGCGGAATGTCAGGATATGGGTTGGGGACAGTTTAAGCCGTTGCTGACAGAAACGACGATTAACGCCTTGAAACCAATTCAGGAAAAGTATCACGCGGTGATGGATGACAAGGGTTATCTGGAGTCGGTGTTGCGGGATGGAAGAGAGAAAGCCCAAGCGATCGCATCCTCTACCCTCTCCCAAGTAAAATCTGCTATGGGTTATTCCTTACCATTGTGAGGATAGCAGTTTCGCAACAGTAGTAGAGAAAATGAAAGCCCAAGAAGTGATGGGAAATGTTGACGAACACGGTCAACTGTCCTTAGACGCACCCTTAGTAGTGGATAAGCATAGCCGCGTCCGGATAATTGTATTGTTCGTAGAAGATACAGAGGAAGATGATGAACCCAAGGAGTCTGTTTTAGAAAGCCTTAACAAGTCGCTTATGGAAGCAAAAGCAGGTAAAACTAAACCAGTTTCTCAACTGTGGGATGACATTGATGCTGAGTGAGTCATCCTCAGTTGAAGTTAAGTTTACTGATGAATTTGGGCGCAGACTACGCGCCCTTTCCAAAAAGTATCGCCTGATTCGAGATGATATTCAGCCTATCATCGAACAACTGCAAACTGGTGACTTTGTGGGCGACCAGATAGCCGGAACAGGCTTTGCAGTTTTCAAGGTGCGAGTCCGCAACAGCGATATTCAAAAGGGTAAAGGTGCTGGTTATCGGCTAATCTATCAGGTTGAGTCACCCACGAGCGTTCTGCTGCTGCTCATCTACTCTAAGCTGGAACAGACAGATGTTTCAGCAGACGATATCCAGTCTGCGATCGCGCAGTTTCAAGAAGGTAGTGGTCATCACTAAAAGAATCCAGGCGATGGGATTGAAGGATGAAGGACAGCTGAAATTTTACAATTCTTACAGCACAATTCACACTCTCTTTATCCTTCATAATCCATACTTAACAAAAAAACCAAATGCCTACCATCCAAAACTCAATGCTGTTTAAATCTTTCCGTAGCGCTGCTGAAGCTGGTGAATTCCTGATTACCGCAGAGGTAGCACCCCCCAAAGGCGGGAATCCTGTCCACATGGTGGAAATGGCACAAACCCTCAAAGGTAGGGTTCATGCGGTTAATATTACTGATGGCAGTCGGGCGGTGTTGCGGATGTGTCCGATGGCGGCTAGTGTAATTTTATTGCAGCACGGAATCGAGCCGATTTGTCAGATGGCTTGTCGCGATCGCAACCGCATCGGACTGCAAGGCGATCTCATGGGCGCTCATGCTCTCGGCATTCGCAATATTTTAGCGCTAACAGGCGATCCTGTGAAAGCAGGCGATCATACTGATGCCAAGAGTGTATTTGATCTGGAATCTGTGCGGTTGCTGGGTTTAATTAAAAAAATGAATCTCGGTTTCGACTGGAACGACAAACCCCTCACAGATGGTGCTACAGATTTATTCGCTGGTGCTGCTGTTGACCCCCAGCTGGCAAGTTGGTCAGGATTGCAAAGCCGATTTGAACGTAAACTAGAAGCTGGAGCGCAATACTTCCAAAGCCAGCTGATTTGCGATTTTGACCGTTTGGAAAAATTTATGGACAAAATTGCTGCTGGCTGCGGTAAGCCAATTATGGCGGGAATTTTTCTGCTAAAGTCTGCCAAAAATGCCGAATTTATTAATCGCTGCGTACCTGGTGTCAATATTCCCCAAGACATCATCGACCGTTTAGCAGCAGCAGACGATCCATTGCAAGAAGGGATGGCGATCGCAGCTGAACAAGTCAAATTGGCTAGTCAACTCTGCCAAGGTGTTCATATGATGGCTGTAAAGCGGGAAGATTTGATTCCCGAAATTCTGGATATGGCTGGAATTCCACGGCTAAACCAGTTAGTGTCAGCAGGAACAGAAGATGAACGCACAAACAATAAAGCAACTGCCGATTCCGTCGCACTTTGATGCTAAAAAGGTGGGAGAAGTTTGGCGAGTGCCATATCAACAACGGGCAGAAGACGCGAGGAATTGGGCAAAAAAGCACGATATTCCTCCATCTAGCGAGGATAAAACTCGCCTTTGCCTGTTGTTGATTGATGTGCAGAATACATTTTGCATCCCCGACTTTGAATTATTTGTCACGGGTGCGGTTAATGATAATGTGCGGTTGTGCGAATTCATCTATCGGAATTTGGGGAAGGTTAGCGCGATCGCACCCACAATGGATACTCACACCGCCATCCAAATCTTCCACCCCATCTTCTGGATTAACGACGCTGGAGAACATCCCACCCCCGCCGCCACGATGATTACACCGGAAGATATCCAGCAAGGTATCTGGAAGGTAAACCCAGCAGTTGCTGGAATTGTCGGTGCAGATTACTCTAATCTTGTTTCACATTCTTTGCATTATGTCAAGCATTTGAGTGAAAAAGGCAAATATCCGCTAACCGTATGGCCTTATCATTCCATGTTGGGCGGGATTGGTCACGCTTTGGTTTCTGCGGTAGAAGAGGCGTTGTTTTTTCACTGCATTGCTAGGAATAGCCAAACGCGGTTTGAGGTAAAAGGAGACAATCCTTTAACAGAAAACTATTCTGTGTTGCGTGCAGAAGTATTAGAAGGAGTGAATGGAAACCCTATTGCCCAGAAGAATACAAAATTTATCGAGTATCTGCTAAAATTTGATGCTGTAATAATTGCTGGACAAGCAAAAAGCCATTGCGTTGCCTGGACAATTGATGATTTATTGACAGAAATCAAAGCAAAAGATGCTAGTCTTGCTGAAAAAGTTTATCTATTGGAAGATTGTACATCGCCCGTTGTGGTGCCGGGAATAGTGGATTATACAGAACAAGCTGATGAGGCTTTTGCCAGATTTGCGGCGGCGGGAATGCACCTAATTAAGTCAACTGAACCTCTCGAAATTGATAATTTATAGTGTAGTGTCAAATAATATTATGAGGCAGAACCGCATTGTAAACATTCCCAGTCAGAGACGGGGAAGGAGTATAAGGAATAAAAACGAATGACTAGCAGTAATGATGCGATCGCGTCCCTCCGAGAAGCTTTAAAATTCTCTCCCGATAACGTACCTTTACGGCAACATTTGGCAGAAACTCTGCTAAGTTTGGGACAGCCAGAGGAAGCCGAACAAGAGTATCGCCAAGCCTTAGTTTTGTCCCCTGAAAATCAGCAGCTAAAATTAGGTTTAGCTCGTGCTTTCTACCAACAAGGAAAGTATACCCAAGCGTTGGTCATTGTGGAAGATCAAATTAAGCGTTTGGATTGTCCGGCGGGTGCTTTTTTACTTCATGCGCGTCTTCTCTTGAACGTGGGTGCAGTGGAACAAGCTGTTCGTCAGTACCGCAGAGCCGTTGAAACCGATCCTGCTGTTAAAGATGCTGATTTTGCAGAAAGGTTGGGAATTGGGGCAGAGGAGGACGTGCAAGAGGTCGTAGACGGCAAAATTCGGGCAGGGTTGGGAGACTTTTCGACTTTAGAAGATACCCAAGTCGAAAAACCTGCGATCGCATTTGCAGATGTTGGCGGTATGGAAGCGGTCAAAGACGAAATTCGCCTGAAAATTATTTATCCCCTAAAACAGCCGGAACTGTACAAAGCTTACGGCAAGGCAATTGGGGGCGGAATTTTGATGTACGGCCCTCCGGGTTGCGGTAAAACTTACCTTGCCCGTGCCACAGCTGGCGAAATTAACTCTGGGTTCCTTTCTGTAGGCATCAACGATGTATTAGATATGTGGTTGGGCAACAGTGAACGCAATTTGCACGACCTTTTTGAACAAGCCAGACGCAACCAACCTTGTGTATTATTTTTTGATGAAGTTGATGCTTTAGCTGCCAGTCGTGCGGACTTGCGACAAAATTCTAGCCGCATGGTAATTAACCAATTTCTATCAGAATTAGACGGCGTGAGGAGTTCTAATGAAGGGGTATTAATTTTAGCGGCAACTAATGCACCTTGGCACTTAGATTCAGCCTTTCGCCGTCCGGGACGCTTTGACCGCATATTATTTGTACCGCCGCCTGATGCTGAAGCAAGGGCGGCAATTTTGCGCTTGTTGTGTCGAGGTAAGCCAGTGGAAGATATCGACTACGACCATTTAGCGAAGAAAACTGAGAATTTTTCCGGCGCAGACTTAATGGCAGTTGTCGATGTGGCAATAGAAAAGAAGTTAGCTGAAGCGATGAAAGTAGGTATCCCAAAGCCACTAACTACCAAAGATTTAGCATCGGCTGCGGGAGGAGTGAAACCTTCGACAAAAGAATGGTTTTCGACTGCTCGGAACTATGCCTTATATGCTAATGAGGGCGGATTGTACGACGACATCCTTAAATATATGAAATTCTGATGGGCGTACACTTAGATCGGGCCGAACTTCTCATGGCTCAATCGCGTTATGAGATGGCGGTGCAGGAATTGCAGCAGGAATTAGCAGTCGATCCAGATAGCGCCCAGGCTTATGCGTGGCTAGGTTGGTGCTTGAGGTTTCTCAAGAAGTACGAGGAAGCAATAAAAGAAGCTGAGCAAGCAATTAAGCTGGCACCAGATTGGGAGGATGGCTATTACGTTCTGGGTTGGATTCTTTGCGATCGCAATCAGCTTCTGGAAGCTGAGAACGCAACCAAAGAGGCAATTCGCCTAAATCCTGAAAATACCAACCATTTCATCCTACTATCAAACATTCGAGTTAAACAAAAGCGATGGCAGGAGGCACTAGAAGCAGCGACGCAGGGGCTTAACATAGACCCAGAGAATGCTGACTGTTTGAATAACAAAGGGATTGCCCTATTTGAGTTGGGTCGAACAGAGGAGGCGATCGCTACGACTAAGCAAGCGATCGCTCTTGACCCGGAGAATTTTCGCAACTACAACAACTTGGGATGGATGATATTGAATCGGGAAGGAAGCCCCACGAAAGCTTGGGAGTATTTCCGCCAAGCACTCCGACTCAACCCCAATTTTGAATCTGCACAGGATGGACTCATCCAAGCGATCAAGTTAAAACACCCACTATACAGACCAGTTTACAGGTGTTTAATATTCCCGTATCGCCGTTTACAACTAGGCAGATTTTTGAGCGGGAAAGCTTTGTTGGGCTTCTTTGCCTGCTTGTGTTTGGGATTCCGTATATTGCTGAATCTTGCTGCAACTAATCCCAATCCTTTGATTTGGTTAGCGCTGATTGTTTTGTTTTGGTTAATCTTTTTGCCTTGGTTTGTAGACCTCTTTATAACCCTATTACTCCAACTGAAGTTTAAGCAATCCTATTGGCTCACGACTTTAGTTTGGGCAATACTAAGCGCATTTTATTTGTGGTTAATGACCGGAAATTCTAAAACTCTGTTTGCTCCCGTTTTATTCGGATTGTTGCTTCTGCCTGTATCGGCAACGTTCCGATCTTCAGCGGGGTGGCACAGCAGCCTCATGGTGGGATATACAACCATCATGGCGTTAGTTGGGCTGGCAGGGCTAGTTCTTCCATTACCAGGGCTACCTTTTGTAAGTGTTGACGTTTGGTTCTGGTTAACTTGGTTAATCGTTCTCGCTTTTGGAACGCTTTTTTCCTTCTTTTTCATCTGGAGAAGCTCCCCTAAGTTAAGGTAGTGCCTGAAGAATGGTTTTCGACTGCTAGGAACTATGCCTTGTATGCTGATGAGAGCGGATTGGACGACATCCTCAAATATATGAAAATCTGATGGGCGTACACTTAGAACGGGCGCAATTGCTAATTGGGCAATCCCGGTACGAAATGGCAGAGAAGGAACTGCGACAGGAGTTAAGCCAGTCGCCCGATAGCGCGATCGCGCACGCTCTTTTAGGCTTGTGCTTGAGTTACCGCCAGAAGCACCAGGAAGCAACACAAGAAGCTCAGCTCGCAATTGGGCTGGCTCCTGATTGGGCGTATGCTCATTACATCTTGGCGTACATTTTATGCGATCGCGAGCATCTCAGAGATGCTGAAATATCGCTAGCTGAGGCGATCCGAATTGACCCGGCAAACTCAGGTTACTTCGCCTTGCGATCGCGCATTCGATACAACCAAAGACTTTGGCAGGAAGCCTTAAATGCGGCGCAGCAAGGCTTAGCTATTGACCCGGAAGACGTGGAATGCTTAAATTACCACGCCCTCGCCTTGTCGCAACTAGGACGCGCACAGGAAGCTAAGACAGCCATTGAGGATGCGATCGCTAAAGACCCAGAAAATGCCTCCAGCTACGCTAGTTTAGGCTGGATACTTCTGACGCAGGGAAAAAACCCTAACAAAGCTTCCGAAAGTTTCCGCGAAGCACTGCGACTCAATCCTACATTTGAATGGGCTAGGCAGGGAATTGTCGAGGCGATGAAAGCCAAAAATCCCATTTATAGGGTAATGTTGCGATACTTTCTCTTTTGCTCTCGATTAGATAATCGCCCTAGATTGCTCTTCAGTATTGGCTTATATTTTGTCTTCCGCTTGTTAGTAGGTGGCCTCGCCGTCGCTAACTTAAATCCATTACTATGGTTAATAGGTATTGCCTACATTTCATTTGTAGTTCTGACCTGGATTGCTGACCCTCTCTTCACCCTATTACTAAGATTTGATAACTTCGGAAGATTAATCCTTTCCGAAGAAGAGATTAACAAATCGAACTTATTTGGCGGATTGTCGCTTTGCATCATAATTGCTGTTGCTGCTTGGTTTACTACGAAAAACCCCAATGTTTTAGCAGCAGCAATCTCCTTAATATGGTTCTTACTACCAGTCTCGGCAACTTTACAATGTCCGGCGGGAAGCGCGAGAAAATTTATGACAATTTACACAATTATTTTAGCGATCGCATGGCTAATGATCGTAGTTTTACAGCTTTTAGAATACCCTAGCATATTAACAACAATTTTCTTTAGCGTTTTCTTCCTGGGAGGGATGCTTTCCACCTGGGTTGCGAATGCACTAATGGGAGTTAAACAAAACAAATAATCGATTATGACCAAACTTCCGTCAAATCTAAGACAAACCCTGGTAAAACATCTTCCCCTGACAAAGTAGTAGGATTATCCAACACTTCCACATCCTGACCTTGCCTATATATCTCGACCTTCTGATTCTTTCGGTCAATCAACCAGCCTAAACGAGCCTGATTATCCATATATTCCCTCATTTTGGCTCGTAGCGGTTCCATATTGTCATTTTTAGAACGTAGTTCCAGAACAAAATCAGGACACAGAGGGGCGAAGCCTTCTTGTTGTTCTCTTGTAAGTGCGTCCCAGCTATCTTGACGTACCCAAGCAGCATCAGGAGAACGATCCGCACCGTTGGGGAGGTGAAAACCAGTAGAAGAGTTGAACGTCTTACCAAGTTTAGCCTGACGGTTCCACAACCAGAGTTGTCCTTCAATGTCTGAGTTTCTATTTCCTGTGATGCTTCCAGTTGGAGGCATAATAATTAATTCTCCTGTAGCTGTGCGTTCTAGTTGTAAATCTTGGTTAACAACACACAACTCAACGAACTGATCGTGAGTAACCGTAAGTGTTAATGTTGGTGGGATATTGATTGGAATCGGATGCGCGAGACGAACTTGTGTCATTGTAGTGTCCATGTGCCTACATAGCAGCAGATTGGTGGTATTGGGGACTTTGTTATTCCCAATTGATGTTAGATTTTGCGGAAGCCCAGACACTCCTTCGCCCCCGCAAAATCCAAAATTGTTACGCCCAGCGAATCAATCCCAACTCATAAGGAGTTGACAAATTTTCATGTTTCGGCAGAACGCGCAGAGACAGACCTTGTAAACCACTGGAAGTGAAGAGAATATCAGCAGTGTAAATGCAACAATTCTGTTGATCTTGACCTTGGTGTTCCATCACCACAGGCACACCGTTGACAATTTCCCCATCAGCATCGACAGCACCCTGATAGAGTTGCACCTGCACATCATCTGGAGTTAGAGCGTCCAGATTAATTCGGGCTTTGACACCAATAGTTTGATTAACCAAAACCCCAGCAGGTTCAGAGACATCAACTTCTTCAATTTTGATGTCATACCAATGTTCAAACATCCGCTGCTTCCAAGAAGCTATTTCCTTAGCTGGAGCGTAGTTGTTTGAAGTCATAATCGAGTAGCGATCGCTTGCCGGGAAATATCCCCGTACAGCATAATCGCGTACCATCCGCGAAGTATTGAAAAATGGTAAATTCAACCGGATTGCATCCTTCATTTTCGCAACCCATTGGCGGGGAATTCCATAACCATCCCGTTCATAGAACAGCGGTACGACTTCCTGTTCTAGTAACTCGTACAGGGCATTTGCCTCCACATCGTCTTGATAATTCAAGTCGTCGTAGTCTTCCCCATGACCAATAGGCCAGCCAGTGCGGACATAATCAGCCTCATCCCACCAGCCATCTAATATGCTGAGGTTTGGCGAACCATTCATCGATGCCTTCATCCCACTCGTACCAGAAGCTTCGCGGGGACGGCGGGGCGTATTCAGCCAAACATCACAACCAGCCACCATCAACCGAGCTACATAGATATCGTAATTTGGGATAAACACGACACTGACATTCATCCCTTCCTCCCGCGAGAAATGGATGATATCGCGGATTAGTTCTTTCCCCGGTATATCCTTGGGATGAGCCTTACCAGCAACTACAAACTGCACCCGGCGATTTTTGTCACCCTGCAAAATCTTCTTGATTCGCTCTTTGTCACGGAGAAACAGGCTAGCCCGCTTATAAGTAGCAAACCGTCGCGCAAACCCAATCGTCAACACCGTTGGGTCTAGCACTTCCTGCGCCTGGGCAATTTCACCGGGAGTTGCACCGCGATCGCGCAACTGTTTCACTAGACGCTCCCGGACAAACACCACCAATTCCGACCGTTGACGCTCGTGATTGCGCCACAACTCTTCATCCGGAATTGACAGCACCCGCTCCCATAAACTATCATCCGCAGGCGCATCAGACCACTGAGGGCCAAGGTAGCGGTCATATAGCTCCTGAGTAGACCTTGCCACACAACTACGGGCGTGTACCCCATTGGTAATCGCTGTAATTGGCACCTCCTCCAGGGGCAAGTCCTTCCACAGATCCTTAAACATCTTCCGCGATACCAACCCGTGCAGCTGGGCGACACCATTAACAAAACTTGATGTCTTCATCGCCAGTGCTGCCATGCTAAAAGGCGATGCCAAATCCCCGGTATTTTCCCGTCCTAAAGCGAGAAACTCTTCTGGAGAAAGCCCGTAACTATGGGCATAGTGTCCCACGTAATACAGAGCCTTGTCTGGGGGGAACAAGTCGAATCCAGCAGAAACTGGTGTATGAGTAGTGAAAACCTGACTAGCTTGCGCTACTTGTTTAGCTTCGGCAAAAGTCAAACCTTCGTCCTGCATCAACATTCGGATGCGTTCCAGAATCAGAAACGCTGAGTGGCCTTCATTGAGGTGATAGACGGTGGGTTTATATCCCAAAGCCTTCAGCATCCGGAAACCGCCGATGCCCAGCATCATCTCCTGGTGAATCCGCATATCCAAGTCACCACCATACAACTCGTCGGTGATGTCGTGGTCGTAGGAATTATTTGGCTCAATGTTAGTATCCAGCAGATACAGAGGTACAGTTCCCACTTGTACCCGCCAAACACGAGCATAAACGGTGCGCCCTGGATACTCTACCTCGATCCGCAATTCCGAACCGTCAGGATTGCGCTCCGGGTGCAGGGGCATATTGTAGAAATCGTTGATCGGGTAGCGTTCCTGCTGCCAGCCATCGGCGTTGAGGTACTGGGCAAAATACCCTTCTTGGTAAAGTAAGCCTACAGCAACCAGCGGCAAGCCTAAGTCACTAGCTGATTTCAGGTGGTCGCCCGCCAGAACGCCTAAGCCTCCGGAGTAGATAGGCAGGCAATCGGTAAGACCAAATTCCGCACAAAAGTAGGCGTAGCATTCTTTCTGGTCAGTTGCGCGATCGCTGCCACTTGACAAGTTTCGGTTTTTGCGATACCAATTTCGCTCTTGCAGGTAGTCGTCTAGCTGCATTGAAGCCCTTTCCATTTGGGCGACAAACCCTTCATCTTCAGCAACTTCCTTTAATCGGGCTTGGCTGATGGTTCCCAGCATCAGAACTGGGTTGTGACGGCTTGATTCCCACAAGTCGCGGTCTAAGCGCCGAAATAACTCTTTGGTTTCGACGTTCCAATCCCAGTGCAGGTTATAAGCCAGCTTGCGTAGGGGTTCTAGTCTCGGCGGCAGAGAAGGAGAAACATTAAATGTCCGAATCGGCTGCATCGACAAAGCCTCTATAAGTCTGAATAAAGTTATTGTGTACTCAGATCGGCCGAAAGTACGATGTTTTTTATACTCTTTTCGAGGACTGATGATGCTTACAACTTAGAACAAATATTTTTATACCTCTGTTTAGCAACAAGCAGCCGCTTTTAATACAGAATCATGGGATTTCAAGGTATGCGAAATTAAATCTTCCATTTCCGTCGGATAGTTAAACCGCGCAAACTCATACTCAATGACTGCGCCAAGGCTGTTTAATTCTTCCAAATTTTGGCAGCTTTGGATTGCGGCGATGAGGAGTTGCTGCCAACTTGGAAAAATTCTGTAGCTAAAAAAGCTGCTGCACGTCTTCCCTTTTTCGTTTTCCCAGACTATGCACAACTGATGCGCCATGTGCTTTATCCACTTCACCTGGGTTGCCGGAACCCCCAAAACTTGCCCTGCTTCTGCCTTGGTTATATGCAAGCTGGCACGCTTAAACCATCGGGTTTTAATAAAGCTGTGGCGAGTTGCTTGCTTTGAGCGAGTTTTGCGGGTCATGATGCTCTTGTTAGTTTTGTTTAAACTATCCGCTACGCCGGAATACACTATATTCTACGCTATAGCGGAAAAGCAAGGCAATCCGGCTGACCTAAAATAAACTTATAAAGTTACATGGCGCTATGTTGACTAAGGTTAAGACTGGAAGCAAGGGTCGAGTGCAGCAAGGTTCAGGTCGTTTTCGATTCAACCGTCAGGGGATTTTGCGTGTTGGAGAGATTCTTCTCAAGGCGAGAGAGACAAAAGGCTGGAGTCTTCAAGATTTACAGAATTATTGTGGTCTCCCACCAAGCACATCTAATGACATTGAAAACGGATGTGTTACAAAAATTCATGCTGATACGCTTGAAACTTTGCGGGTAGCCTTAGAACCACAAAATCCCGATACAGGCGAGACGTATACCCTATCTGAACTATACAATTTGATGCTGGTAAGGGAAGAAGAACGCAACGAAGGTGTAAAAGAGAAAAGCTAGAGCGATCGCATTTTTCCCCAGTAGGCGATCGCGTAACTCTGTAAAAAAAATCTACTTAACTGGAACCACCAGCATAGTGATATCCTGTCTGCCAACAACCATCACAGGCTCATCAGCTTCAACAGTGGCTTGGCAATCAGGCTCTATAAATCGTGCAGGCCAGAAAGTACCAAGACACTTGACTCGTCCAGGCTGATTAGGAGCGATTGTTTTCTCCACTGTACCCGCGATAGGTTCAGCGAACATCTCAAAATTTTCGGGAGCTAATGGGCTTTTCACGATTACCTCCATCTGATTGAGCGAGAACCTGAGCCTTGGAAAACTGAGTGAGAAAGATTTGAGCCAGAGCCGAGCGGGTTTTTTCGGAAATACTTAAGTGTTTAGCTTATCGTTCTGCAACCAGCATCCGATTAGTTTTCAGCCACGAAAAATCTAGACCATTAGAAACCTAACATCAGCTGAAGTTGCTTAAATTCCGGATAAAGCCCCAAGATTTCCGGATTAGTTGGGCGGCAGGAGTCGCCAACGAGGGCGATCGCTTTCTTCAACAACGACGCCTGGTGAAACTTAATGCACTCCAGAATCGTCAAGCAATTTGATCAGCCTTGCACGACCCTGAATTCAACGCTTGAGGTCTTTGTCAAAAATGAAGCAATATTTCGGTATTATGAGAAAGTTGTCATGCCTTTAAGGTAACAACATTCAGCCTTTCCCGTCTGGAGTAGATATCGGTATGCTGACCCTCAAAATAGTTGTTTATATAGTCGTTGCCTTCTTCGTCCTGCTCTTTATGTTTGGATTTTTGTCCAATGATCCGGCTCGTAACCCGAAACGTCGGGATTTAGAATAAACAGCGATCGCTTAATGCCTCAGGCCAATGTCGGGACAGCAGCCCAATGTGAGGCACGCTGCTCAGAATGCAGTTGAGAATAGGCATTTGTGCTGTCCGCTCGACTCCTGTTGCTAGAAAATGCCCCAACCAGTCCCGCCGCCTGAACCACCTTCAATTGTCAGTACCTCACAGCCAGGGGAATTCGCTCCTCTGGCTGCTTCAACTCCAACTCTTTTCTCGGTTTCCACCAGAACCATGCAAACCGGGGCGGTTGCTGCTCCGACTCCGCCGGAAACCCTACCGCCGGAGTCTTCCTCATCTATATCTATCCCTAAAAGAAGTGCCGTCCTGCTTGGTTCTCCGATTTCAGTGGGGCATTCTGTCGTAGGAGCAAAGCAGCCGCCTGCGAAAAATCGAAATTCTGAAAATAAGACACAACCAGTAAAAGAACGGGCAGCAGCTCCTGTTTTGCAAAAGTCGCTGTCCGTATCCCAGTTACCAAGTGTAGATCAACAGCCAAAAGAGCCGCCGCCAGAGCCAAATCCGACGGAAGCCGAAGATGACAGGCTATCCCCACTCCCAGCGTCAGAGGGAAGTGGGAGAGATTCCGAAGATGATAGGGTACCCCTAGAATTACCGCCAGAAACTCCCAGAGAATCCGATACACCAGTTGCCCCCTCCCCCTTGGAGGGCGAACCCTGGAGTGAGGAGGAATTAGTACCTGTCTCACCACCACGCAAGACACAGACACAGCAACCTTCCCCCGTAACACCCACTACTGGGAGTAATGGTAGTGTCGTGGAATTAACTTCAGACCGTCAGGAGTACGAGGTAGATCGGCAAGTTGTGACAGCCGAAGGCGATGTTTTATTGCGATACCAGGGATCGGTAGTAGATGCCGACCGGGTGCAGCTGAACTTGCCAAATCGGATTGTGGTAGGCGAGGGGAATATAGCCTTGAAGCGGGGCGCTCAAACAATCAGAGGCGATCGCTTAGAATACTTTTTTGCCCAAGATAGCGGTTTTGTCTTAAATGCCAGTGGGGAAATTTATCAGCCCACAGCTGGCACGGATTTTTCTGGGCCATTACCAAATGATACCCGTGCCTTTGCCCGACCGTTAAGCGATCGCATCCTCGCCAACCAACCGCTATCGAATATCAGCAATCCCGGTGGCTTTGGCGCTGTATTTGGTGCTGGCAGAACTATTCAAAACCAGTCTGCCTTTCAAGAGGGAGGCACCCTGAATCGGCTGCGCTTTCAAGCGGATCGAATTGATTTCGACTCCGAAGGCGCGATCGCTAGAAACGTTCGCTTTACCAACGACCCCTTCTCGCCGCCAGAGTTAGAGGTACGGGCAGACACAGCTAGATTTAGAAGAATTTCGCCGCTTGTAGATGAAATTACCAGCACCAACTCCCGCCTAGTTTTCGATCAGGGGTTCTCCATTCCCATATTTCAAGATCGCCGACTGATTGACCGAAGGGACCGCGAACCTGGTATCGTCACCTTCGGGTATGATGCTGGCGATCGCGGTGGTGTGTTTGCGGAGCGCACTTTTCAACTTATTTCCACTGACAAAGTGTTATTTCGCGTCACACCGCAGTATTTTCTCCAGAAAGCAATTACTGAGGGCGACTACATCGATCCATCAGTGTTTGGTGTCCGGTCTAGGCTGGATGCCACCCTGAGTCCCACCACCACTTTGAGGGGGACGGCAGTTTTCACCAGTCTAGATCCCGAAGAGATAGCAGAAGACGAGTTGCGGGCAAGTCTGCGCTTGCGCCAGACCATCGGCACCCGTTACCCGCACACCCTGAACCTAGAATATAGCTATCGCGATCGCCTCTTCAACGGCTCCCTCGGCTTTCAAACCGTCCAGAGTAGTATAGGCGCAGTCCTGACTTCTCCTGTAATTCCGCTTGGAAACACAGGCATCAACCTCAGCTATCAAGCAGGCGCTCAAATTATTAACGCCGACACCGACCGCATAGACTTGCTCGACCCGGTGCGGACAAACAACCGCGTCACTCTCAACCGCTACCAAGGTAGTGCGACCCTTAGCCGTGCCTTTACACTGTGGCGGGGTGAAGCCTTACCCGCCACGCCTACCGAAGGATTGCGATATACACCAGTACCAATTGTTCCCTACCTGCAACTGACTACTAGCGCTACTGGCGTATACAGTGGTTACAGCAGTAGCGATACCCAAGCATCCTTGAGTGCAGACATCGGTCTACAAGGGCAAATTGGTCATTTTTCTAAGCCTTTCTTAGATTACACCGGGTTTAATGTCAGCTTGTCTCAAATTGCCCGCAATGGCACATCGCCTTTCTTGTTTGACCGTTTAGTTGATACTAAAGTCCTTTACGCTGGCATCACCCAGCAAATTTATGGCCCATTTCGCGCTGGTTTTCAAACAGCCATCAGTTTAGATACCGGTGATAGCATCAGCACCGACTATTTTCTAGAATACAGCCGCCGCACCTACAACGTCATCTTGCGTTATAACCCAGTCCTAGAGTTGGGTTCCATCAGTTTGCGGATTAATGACTTCAACTGGTTAGGTAATCCAGATCCATTCCCAGGTTCTGGTGTCCGTCCAGTTATCCAAGGTGTTCCCGCTACAGACTGAGTGGAATTGCGATCGCAAACTCTGCCCCTTCCCCAATTGATGAAAAACACTGCAACGTCCCGCTGTGCTTTTCTGTAACAATTTGGTAGCTAATCGAAAGTCCTAGTCCAGTTCCTTTACCCTGCGGCTTAGTGGTGAAAAATGGGTCAAATAGCCGTTGGCGTACTGACTCAGACATTCCTAATCCATTGTCTTTTATCCGGATCTCCACCTGATGGTTATTGGTTACGAATGTGCGAATTGTAATCACGTTCGGATGCTGCTCAATTTCAGCATAAGTTTTAAGGGCGTTAGACTCCTCTAGCGCCTCAATCGCATTCGAGAGCAAATTCATAAATACCTGGTTGAGTTGTCCGGCGTAGCACTCAACCATAGGCAAATCTCCATACTCTTTAAGCACCTGAATCGCTGGACGGTCTGATTTAGCTTTCAGGCGGTGCTGCAAGATCATCAGCGTACTTTCTAAACCATCGTGAATATTCACAGCCTTTTTCCCAGCATCATCTGCCCGCGAAAAGTTGCGTAAAGACTGCATAATATCCCGAATGCGGTCAGTACCAAGTTTCATTGAGGAAATCATCTTGGGTAAATCTTCCAGCAAATATTCTAGGTCAATCGTCTCGATTTCTTCGGCAATTTCTGCTGGCGGATTCGGCATATGCTTTTGATATAAATTCACCAGATTACTCAAGTCTTGAACATACTCTTTAGCATGGTGCAAATTACCCGCAATGAAGCTGACCGGATTGTTAACTTCGTGGGCAACACCAGCGACAAATTGACCCAAAGAGGATATCTTTTCAGTCTGGATTAGTTGAGCTTGCGTTTGCTGAAGTTTTTCTAAAAATTGTTGCAACTGCTGAGACTTCTCTTTTTCCCGCGCATATAAGCGGGCATTTTCTAAAGCTATACCGACTTGCGAAACTAAGACTTTCAAGACTTCTATCCGCTCTTGCGTAAAAGCTCCTGCTGCCAAGTTATTTTCCAGGTAAAGAATTCCTTGCACCTGGGATTGATAAATAATTGGTAGACAGAGAATTGATTTTGGTTGATTTTTCTGAATGTAGGGATCTGTGTTGAAAGGCTCTGCTTGAGTCACGTCATTAAAGACGAGATGATTTTGACTTCTGAAGACGTAGTTTATAACGCAAAGGGGTAAATCCTCACTGGTTTCAAGAGAAATCGATTTTAAAACTGTCACTTCATTGTTTGTAGCAGTACCAGCAGCTTCGATGAACAGTTGGTTATCTTTAACTAGCAGCAGCACTCCTTTTTGAGCAGCGGCATTTTCCAGCAGAATTTTGATTAACTTGCTCTGCAATTTTTCTAAGACAATTTCACTAGCGATCGCTTGCGAAGATTTGATAAAAGTAGCTAAGTCTAAAAAGTTGTTCAAATTGCTACCAGTAGTGGTAGTCGTAGTGATGGTGACATCCAGGGTTGAGTCTTCTACAGTACGACTTTGTGCTACAAGAATTGGATGCTTTGATTCTAAGTCTTTGACTTTGGCTATAGCTCCCCAACGGATATAGGCATAGTATGCTTTCGTTATGTATGCCTGATAAATTATTTCTTTCCCTAGCGACTTATACAATTTCCCAGCTAATTCATAAGCCAGTGCTTCTTCTTGAATATAACCATTTTCGGCGGCTCCTTTGATGGCGCGATCGTAGTAATCCATCGCCTGATAATTCTCGCCAATCACCCGATATTGTTCTGCTTCGACCAAATATAATTTATGTAAAAAATTCATTGGGGCATGATTTGCCCAGTGCTGCATTTTCTCCTGGTTGGCTTGCACTTTGTCCAGTACACAGTCTTGTTCTGGTTTTGATAGGGAGGCATACATCGCCAACCGGACTAGAGAATCGTAGAAATCGAGGAGAGGAATAACTGGCTGTGCTGTTACACCGCCTAAATAGTTTATTGCTAAAGCTGCATTTCCCAGCGCTAGGGGATACTGCCCAAACAGATAGTGAAGGATCAGTTTGTAAAGGTGCAGATAGTAAAGCGCCATTACATCATTTGCTTCTTGATGTTGCGGTAGCGATCGCTCCTCGTCGTAAGCTTCACCGATTAAACGGCACGGATCGACAGAACGCCCCATCAAATTTAGAACAGACTGGCGTAGCATCTCGCTGTAGTTTAACTGAAGTTCCTGCTTGATTTGGCGGATGGCATTACTATAGGTTGCTAGCTTGGGTTCCAAAGCAGCTAGTTCCTGACCCATCAAGTATAAAGACTGACATTCAAAAAAGTAATTCCAAGCAGTAGATTCTAAATTTCCAGTTTCTAGTCCCCGTTGATGCCCTAGCTGAAAAAGTGATAAAGTTTCCCTCAAATGAAACTTCCAGTGATTTACGAAGAGTGCAACGGCACAAAACACTTTGGTATCGATTGCTTTATCACTAAAGTGTGACAACAAATTTAACGCCAATTTGCCAAATTGGTAGCCAGATTCAATGTCATTGACTATACCGCAAAGGATAACACCATAAGTAGCATAAGCAACGGCAGACACGGGCGCATTACCGTGAGTGATAGACAAATTAACCTGTGATAATGTAATCAGCGGATACAGCCTGGGAGCGGCTACGTAAGTAGCAGCAGCTATTGTATACAAAATCCGCATAGCTGCCAGCGCGTAAACATCAGTCATTTTGGGCAGATTCATTAAGTCTTCAATGCCCTTTTCTGGGAGTAGAGCAGCCGTTTTGAAGAGCGCCTGACCGATGTCTGCATCTGTAGGTTCTCCGGGAAAGTCTACCCCCAGCAACTTCAGCGCTTGTAGCCCGATTTTAATAGCTTCTAGCAGTTTATTCTGGGCTACATAGGTGAGGATTGTGACTTCATAAACCTTCACTTTATCGAGCTGATTTATTGCTTGTTGCAGCACAATCTCAGCGTGTTTTTGCATCTGTTCAAACTCACCACTGAGGTAAGCTGCTTCTGCTGCTTGTTCATATAATACCAAGGTAAAATTATAAGCATTTTCCCAGGTATCAGCGCTTAAAAGTTTTACTCCTGTGTTCAAATACTTGAAAGCAGGTTCATAAGCAGTAGCAGCTTTTGCCTTACGTCCCGCAATTAAATTTAATCGCGCCAATTCATGTTTTTCAGACTCTTGGGTGAGCGTGTCAATTCCGAAATTCAACTGATTAATAATATCAAAAATGTTCAATTCTATTTCCTCAATTGGCGTATTTTGCAAGAGCAATTGACCAATTTTTAAATGGATAGCTTTCTTTTGAGTATTAGGGATCAGAGAATATGCTGCTTGCTGGACGCGGTCGTGCAAGAATTTATAACCAACCCGTGAAGTATCGAAAGTCAAATCAACCGCTTCTGACTGGTTAAAGACTAAGGGAACGCGGTACGCTTCACTCAAGGGAAGTATTAACGCCGCTTGTAAAGCTGGATACAGTTCACTGGCAGTGACGGAGGGTGACTGTTCATTGACAATTGAAAGAACATCTAGGGTAAATCTGTCTCCCACACAAGCGGCTAATTTCAATACTTCTTGTGTTGACTTCGGCAGCTTTTCAATACGAGAAGCAATCAGTTCCACTACACTTTTATCGGTGATGCCAATCGCCTGTATCTTTTCAATACTCCACTGCCATTCCCCCTGTGTCCCTCCTTGGTAAGGAGAAATTAAGGGTTTGAAATCAAATTTCAAAAGCTTTTCTTGATATATCGCCTGGAGTAATTGCGTTATAAAAAATGGGTTTCCGGCAGTTTTATTACAAATTAACTCTGCTAGAGGTTTAACTCGTTCCGTATCATTTAAGGTATCAGCAATTAGCTGATTTACATGAAATAAATCTAACGCTTGCAGAACAATATTATTAACAACTGCGCCTGCCTTACGAATTTCTTCTACTGTTTGAATTAAAGGATGAGTGGGACTAACTTCATTATCCCGATACGCGCCGATGAATAGCAGATATTTGCTATCTGGGTCAGCAATTAGCACTTGCATTAACTTCAATGTGGCTGAATCTGCCCATTGCAAATCATCTAAAAATATGACTAAAGGATGCTCTTTTTGAGCGAAGACGTGAATAAATTCTTTGAAAACTCGATTAAATCTGTTTTGCGATTCGTTTGCCCCAATTTGTGGCACTTCTGGCTGTTTGCCAATGATTAGTTCTACTTCGGGAATTAAGTCAATAATTACTTGCCCATTTGACTCGACAGCACTTATGATTTTAGTTTTCCATCTTGACAGTCGGGCAGCACTTTCAGTTAGTAATTGGCGCATCAATGAGCCGAAGGCTTGAATCAATGATGCATAAGGAATATTCCGCTTTAATTGGTCAAATTTACCGGATATAAAATAACCCCGTTGTCGGGTAATAGGCTTATTAACTTCATTTACTACGGCAGATTTACCGATGCCAGAGTAACCAGAAACTAGCATCAATTCACTGGTTCCTTGACTGATGCGATCGCAAGCGGCTAGAAGTAATTTTACCTGAGTTTCTCTGCCATATAATTTTTGTGGGATGAGCAACTGATTCAAGACATCTCGCCGTCCTGGTATGAAATCAGTAATCTCACCCTTTGTTTTTAACTGGTGAAAACAAATTTCTAAATCTGCTAATAGTCCTGCTGCACTTTGATATCTATCTTCGGCATTTTTTTCCATCAACTTCATCACAATTTCTGAGATGGCCGGGGAAATTTCAGAATTTAATTTGTGGGGAGATTTTGGTTCAGCGGCAATATGGCTGTAAACTATCTCCAACGGGTCGTCACTCAGAAATGGCAATCTCCCGGTGGTCATTTCATACAAGGTGACACCGAGAGAATAAAAGTCTGTGCGATAGTCGAGAGTGCGATTCATTCTCCCAGTTTGTTCGGGAGACATATAAGCAAGGGTGCCTTCGACTGAATTAGGATTATTAATTAGTTGGCTTTCTTTAGTTAGGCGTGAAGCGATGCCGAAATCGGTAAGTTTAACAATTCCGGTTTGGGAATTAATGATGATGTTACTGGGTTTAATATCTTTATGAATAATCTGATTTTTATGCAGATAGTCTAAGGCTTTAGCGAGTTGGATGCTAATGCTTAAACAGGTACTGAGGTTGAGTTTCTCTATTCGCAGTAGTTGTGCCAGGGAGTTACCACCAAAGTCTTCTAGAAGTAGTGCCTGACGATTGTTGAAGGTTTCGAGGCTAAGGACTTTGACGATGCCTGGATGGTCTAAGCTTTGCCGGATTTGATATTCGTGTTTGAGGCGAGTGATGGCTTCGAGGGTGGGATATTCCGCTTTGAGGAGTTTGAGGATCGTTGGCTGTTGGTGGGTTGGTGTCTGCCCGCGATAGATAATCGTTTGGATACCTTCGTGCAGAGTCGATTGGATTTCATATTCGGAGATTGTCTGCATAAAGCCCTAAAAGTTACCTAAGGTATTAATATCCTGGCATCTAGAACTATGCTCAACAATGGGGAAAATACGCGATCGCACCCGCTAACACTAACCAATTTAAGCAATTTTCGCGGCGATCGCTGCAAGTAATAGGTAGCTAATATCACTTTTTTCGCTGCCCAGCTAACAAAACTGGCACAGCGATCGCATCTTTAAATCGCCTCAAACCAATGGTTTGAGGTTTTGGGAAAGAGAATTTTCTGCCTAAAGTTAAAAAAGCTGTCACGGCGATCGCATTTTTCAATAAACTTTAATTAATAATTATTGCTGATCAAAAATTTTATCTAATCATAGATTAATTTCAAATATTAGTTCAGTTGGAGGCTATAGCAGCTATCCAACCACTTACCCCGCAAAAAGACACCACAGCTTATGAAGCTAAAAACCCTCAACAGCCAACTGCGATTGAGGGTTTTTTAGGAAGACAGCCATGTGCGCGAGCTTTGCTAATTAGCTGACTTTTGCTTTTTCTTGAGCTTTTGCTGCCGCTTTTTGGTAGCAGTAACAGCATGGTCAATCGGAAATCCAGCGATGGGTATGACTTGATACTGCCGCTCTTCTTCGAGCTTTTTCAGCTCCGTGTAATCGACCCAATGGATGCAATCAACAGGACAGGTATCAATGGCTTCTTGAACTACCTCTTCTGAATCTCCATCCTGGCGAACTACACGCGATCGCCCATATTCTGGCTCAATATAAAATGTATTCCGGGCAACATGGGCGCAGTGCTTACAACCAATACAAACTATTTCGTCAACATAGACTCCCTTTTGTCGCAGGCCGCCACCCAACTCCGGCTCCAAACCAGAACGTTCCGGTGCATCCCGCCAAATACCACCTAACTCTGGCTCTAGACCAGAACGCTCAGGAGTCTGCTCTATCACAGAGGGTGCTTCCTCAGACATTAGGCACTCCAGCGCTGCACGACTAGGCGGATAGAACCATCTTCATTTTGTTTTTGCTCAGCAACTTGAAAGCCCTGGTTAGCAGATTCTTTGATAACCGTATGGTAAGCGTAACGCTGAGTTATTTTATTAAGAAAACGATCCACAGACCCGACTTGCTGCCAATACTGTAGGTCAGCGACCAGTTCGTATTCTTGACCATTCCAGCTAAAGCCGAGGTCAGAACCATTGTCCTGCTCAATGACAACTTCGGCAGTACGGGTCTGACCGCGATAGCCTCGTACTGTGCTAGGACCAGACTTCCAGTCAATTCCCAAGTCTGTCAAAGCAGCTTCTAAAGAAGAAAGGTTACGGATTTGAGTTTTGATGTTGCTAAAGTGTGACATGGCGGTTTTTTCAAATGAATAAAGATGGATTAAACAAAAAAATTACCATTCGCTATAGGTGGCTTGGGTTGTCGCCACCGCATTTTGCTCAACAGCTAAGGCAAAAAATTCCGAAGTTGGCTCATTAGTGAGTACCACACCAAGCTGCGCTTCAATAGCGGCAGTCACTTCAGAGCAGGAGGCCCCGATGATTCCCGTGACTTTTTCCTGCACCCGTCCATCCGGATAAATGACAAACTCTAATGATTCCATGCTCATTGCTTAAGAAATCCAAGAAGTTAGGCGGCGGCAATAACCATAGTGCTGATGTTGCCGTATAAGACATCTTTCTAGGGACTGACTCCGGGGCATCTCACTAAATTAATGTTGTTCGATTGAATCAAAGCGACGCAAAACGTAACATAACTTAATGATTTGAGCGAGTCGTGCTTTTATTATTTGTCAGTGTCGCTTAACTTTACATCTCCGTCAAGATAGAGAATTATTTCAAAATCTGGTAAAAAAGCTTACAAGCATCTTGATCCCAGAGCTTGGCAGATGAATAGCAATAATACCTAGTCAGTGAGACTGGGAATTTAGGAGCTGGTAACAATAAATCCTCATGGTTGGAATAGAGAAAAAATTTGTTTGTTCTTTATGAACAAATTTCAGGTCTTGGATCGATTTTGGGATTGGGTCAATCAACCTAGATAATTAAAGTTTGTTCAGTTTCGGTAAGACGCTATGAGTGTTTCCATCAATCCAACTAGCTTGCACCCCCAGCCCCTCTCTCATCAAGGGAGAGGGGAGGAAAACCCTAATCCTATTAGAGTGGGCGTTCTGGGCTTCGGGGGACTGGGGCAGGCTGCTGCCAGAGTTCTTGCACCAAAACGCGAGATGATTTTGGTGGCGGCTGCTGACCAGAAAGGCTATGCCTACGCTGCCGCAGGGTTAGATCCAGATGCCAGCATTGCGACTTATCAAGCTCAAGGTTCGCTTGGTTATTTAGAGTCAGCAGGCACCCTCAGCAGCCAGAGCATTCAAGATTTAATTGAACAAGCAAACCCCGTGGATGGCTATTTTCTGGCCCTGCCGAATTTACCCAACACCTTTATGGCATCTGTGGCGCAGCAATTTATCCAGTCAGGTTGGCGGGGTGTTCTGGTAGATGCTATGAAGCGCACGAGTGCCGTCCAACAGATGTTGGCGCTCTCTGAGGAGCTCCAAGCGGCTGGAATTACTTATATGACTGGCTGCGGTGCGACACCAGGCTTGTTGACTGCGGCAGCTGCCTTAGCGGCGCAGAGCTATTCAGAAATCCACAGTGTCAAAATTACGTTTGGGGTAGGAATTGCTAATTGGGAAGCTTATCGGGCGACTATCCGGGAGGATATTGCTCATTTACCAGGTTACGATGTGGAACGCGCCAGAGGGATGAGCGATCGCGAGGTAGAAGCGTTGTTGGATGAAACCAATGGCATCCTGACTCTGGAGAATATGGAACACGCCGATGATGTGATGCTGGAACTAGCGGGAATTGTTGAACGCGATCGCGTCACGGTGGGTGGCGTTGTTGATACCCGCAATCCCAAAAAACCACTCAGCACTAATGTCCAAGTAACGGGGCGCACCTTTGAGGGCAAAATTTCCACCCATACCTTCACCCTTGGGGATGAAACCAGTATGGCAGCAAATGTTTGCGGCCCTGCCTTCGGTTATCTCAAAGCTGGCGTAGCGTTGCATCGGCGAGGCATCTACGGTTTGTTTACCGCTGCCGAAGTCATGCCGCAATTTGTAAAATAAAAAGGCAAAAAGCTAATTGCTAATTGTTTTTTATTACCATTAGCAATTAGCTTTTGTTACTTTTTGCCTTTATGAAGCTGGTGGACTTTTCGGCAAAAAGGTTTCCGATGCCTCCTCTTCAATATCCAAAGTTGGTGTCTGGATGACAAAGGGGAGACTTGCCCCCATTAAGCCCCGCTTAATCCTTTCTGGAGTTTCTTCAAAGACTACAAATAGGGGATAAATCTTTTGTGCGCCCTCGCTAAAAATGTGCTTATAGCGGTGAGGCATCACCCATTCATAATCTTTATCTAGCCAAACTTGGGTTTGCCGCCAGCGACTCAGCAAGTCGGAAAAGTCTTCTTGGGGACGGTGGATAAAAACAAATATTTCCACCCCCATTTTAATTTTCCACTCTGGATCGCACATCAAAATGGCGACATCAGAAGGTAGGCGAATTGCTTCATCTGTGTGCGTGACAACGCCGATATCTCCCTTTGGTACGCTGTGGCGAATACGCACTATTGGCAGAGGTATAGCGATCGCGCTTTCGTCTGCTCGCCGCATACTAGGAATCATCTCTAGATATGGGCGGTACTGCTTGAGCAATGCGATCGCGCCTGAGTGGTTACTGTACTCCGCCAAACTAGCTTCGTAATGGGATTGTTTAACAGACATGTTTTTATTTTCAATTTTATCTCGGAACATTTTTGATTATGTCCCTCAAAAAGCATAAGACAAAAGACACAAAAAATCAGAAATATTGGATTTCAAATAAATATCAAAATCTATTTTACCCTTCATCCTTTCTTTTGCCTTTTGCCTTTTGCCTTTTCATTTAGCCTAGTTTGTCAAACACTGCAAACATCGGTAGATACATGGAAAGCAAAATCACCGCTACCATCCCGGCTAACACCACCATCATAATTGGTTCAAGAATGCTGGTGAGTGCTTTCACAGCTTGCTCCACCTCATCTTCATAGAAGTCTGCCACTTTCATCATCATGGCATCTAGCTGACCAGTTTCTTCCCCAATACTAATCATTTGAATTGCTAGAACTGGGAAAACCTGCTCTTTTTGCAAAGCTAAGCTCATCATTCCACCCTGTTGAATGTCTAGCTTAGCTGCATCCACTGCATTCGCAATTACCTGGTTTCCGGCCGTATCTCTAACAATGTCCATACAAGTTAGAATTGGCACGCCAGAACGAGTCAAGGTGCCAAAAATGCGGCAAAAACGAGCGACGCATGATTTTTCATTCAAGTCACCCAACAGCGGCATTTTCAAGAAAAAACGATCCATAGTCAGACGACCAACGGGTGTCTTGTAGTACCATCTGTAGAGAATGGAGATAATTATCACAGCAGTTATGGGGATGAGCACCTGCCAACTTCTAAGAATTCCGCTGATCCACAGCATGAACAAAGTTAGCGCGGGTAATTCTGTTCCCAAATCTTGGAAAATGCCTGCAAAAATCGGTATCAAAAACACTGTCATACAGATAAATACAACGACTGCCAAAAATCCCACAGCCATTGGGTAAGCCATAGCCCCTTTGATTTGGTTTTGCAGTCGCGCCATATCTTCTAGTACCTTGGCTAAGCGGTTGAGTACCTCATCAAGGACACCTCCGACCTCACCAGCTTGTACCATACTGACGTAGAGATTATCGAAGCACTCCGGATGTTTACGCATGGCATCAGAGAGATTGACACCCTGCTGCACCTCAGCGCTAATTTCCACTAGAGCTTTTTTCAGCTTAGGATTGCTGCATTGCTCCGATAAAACGCCTAGACATCTAACAATAGCCACACCCGCATTCACCATAGCGGCAAATTGACGGGAAAAGACGGCTTTGTCCTTGACTGTAACTGAGGCTAAGGAAGTTTTGATGTCTTCCAGGCTTAATTTGCTGATGTCAAAGCTTTTACTTTCTCTAATATTTCCAACAGAAACCCACTTTTCGCGAAAGGCATCACGCGCATTAGCAACGGAGTCGGCAACAATTTTGTCTTTTTTAGCGGCTCCTGTAGAGTCACGCACATCAGCAATGTAGGTAGGCATAGCTCACCTCTGGATGAGAGAAGAAAGGTTAATGAGAGAATGAAAGGCGATCGCATATCGCCTGTTACGGTAGGATGAAGGTCAGAATTGGGAAAGATAAAGCTAGATGGAAGAATCTGATTGAGAGTTGATTCTTTTTTGTCCTTTCTTTCTTTAGCCTTCATTCCTCAGCCTTCATCCTTTAATTATCGAGCGCCTGCTTTGGCTCCAGCTGGAGCTGCACCGATGATCCGCTGTAGTTCGTCAGGTTTAGACGATTTGCCCATCGCCGCTTCAAAGGAGATGGAACCAGCTTTAACGTAGTTAGCTAGAGCCTGTTCCATCGTCTGCATCCCCAATTTTGCTCCGGTCTGGATTGCCGAGTAAATTTGAGCGGTTTTGCCTTCTCGAATCAAGTTAGCGATCGCAGGTGTCACAAGCATGATTTCCTGAGCCATCACCCGACCATATTCACCGGCTTTCGGGTTATGCTTAGGCACCAAACATTGACTGAAGACTGCCAACAATGAACCAGACAACTGAGCGCGGATTTGCGGCTGTTGCTCTGGAGGGAACACGTCCAGTATGCGGTCGATGGTGCCAGCTGCTGAGCTGGTGTGCAACGTACCGAACACCAAGTGACCAGTTTCAGCCGCTGAAACCGCTAGAGAAATCGTCTCCAGGTCGCGCATTTCCCCCACCAGAATAATATCTGGGTCTTCCCGGAGCGCCGCTTTCAAGGCATTAGCAAAGCTCTTGGTATCTTCGCCTTTTTGACGCTGGTGAAACAAGCTCTTGATGTTTGGGAAAACATATTCAATCGGGTCTTCCACTGTTAAAATGTGTTCCGCCCGCGTCCGGTTGATCAAGTCGATCATCGCAGCGAGAGTAGTGGTTTTCCCGGAACCCGTCTGTCCTGTCACCAATACCAATCCCCTTGGTCTGTGAGTCAATTCCCGTACAACATCTGGCAAACCCAGTTGATCAAAGTTAGGAATTTTAGAAGACAAAGCTCTCAGACACGCTGCGTAGTAACCCCGTTCTTTGTAAACATTGACCCGGAAGCGAGCTAAACCTTTTACCCCATAAGAGCAATCCAGTTCCCAGTTTTGTTCCAAATCTTTACGCTGCGTGTTGTTCAGCATACTAAAAATCAGTTTCTGGCACTCTTGGGGGGGAAGCGGCTCGGTACCGATAGGGGTCAATTTCCCACTGATGCGGAAGTATACTGGCGCTCCTGCTTGGAGGTGCATATCTGAGCCACCCATTTCGATGAGTTGCTCCATCAAGTCTTCAATCATTAATTCCATTAGGCTGTCTCCTTTGTTTGTCCGTTGCTAATTGCTAATTGCTAGTTTGTTTAGTCCGTTTAGTCTGCAAAGCGAGGTGTCATACAGTAAGGACAATCTAACCACTCTGGTTTTAACTCAGCAGTGCAAGTTTTACACTCAAGACCGCTCTTGCGCTTGGCTTTAAGTTCTGCCTCCAGACCGGCATCAGTAAACGTTACCCGCTCTACTTCTTCAAGAGTTGTATGGCCCTCGCGTACCAGCTGTAAGCTGTATGCCAACAAGGTCTTCATTCCCTGTTCCACAGCCAGTTCTTTGATGCGCTCTGTGGGCGCACCTTGGCTGATTAAGGTTTGTAGCTCCTCGGTCACGCGCATGACTTCATAGACACCTACGCGACCTTTGTAGCCAATACCATTACATTTTTGGCACAAGTTGCCTTGGGCTTTGGCTTCCTTAGCTTCATCGGGTGCTAAGGTATTGGCTTTGTAGAAGGTAATATCTTCAAGGTTAGAAGCCGATAGACCAAATCGCTCCAGTTCAGCTTTGCTGGGGGTAAAGGGAGCGCGACAATCGCTACAAACGCGCCTCATCAGACGTTGTGCTAAGACTCCAATCAAGGAACCGGATACCATGAATGGCTCAATGCCCATTTCGTCTAAGCGAGCGATCGCACCTGCTGCATCATTGGTGTGTAGCGTTGTCAGTACCAAGTGTCCGGTGAGTGCTGCTTCAATTGCCGTTTTTGCCGTTTCTTTGTCCCGCGTCTCGCCCACCAGAATCACATCCGGGTCTTGTCGCATGAACGCCCGCAAAATCGAAGAAAAGTCCATTCCCTTTTCTCGAATCACCTGCACCTGGGTAATCCCCGGCAAGGCATACTCGATCGGGTCTTCCGCCGTACTGATATTAATCCCCGGATCGTTCCGTTCTGCCAAAACTGAGTACAAGGTGGTAGACTTACCAGACCCGGTTGGCCCTGTCACCAAAATTAAGCCAAAGGGACGGCTTGCCATCTCTCTGACAATATCTAGGGATTCTTGATCGGAAATTAATTTATCCAAACCCAGCTGAGTAGCAGAGTTATCCAAAATCCGCAATACTACCTTTTCACCGTAGCGACTAGGTAAGGTGTTCACCCGAAAGTCAACTTTGCGTCCCTCAAACACCCGCCGGATACGACCATCTTGGGGCATCCGCCGCTCGGCGATGTCTAGCTCAGCAATAATTTTGAAGCGGGCAGTGACAGCTGGGATGATTTGTTTGGGCAAGTGATCGAAGGCTTGCTGTAACACCCCATCTTTACGAAAGCGAATGCGTAAGTATTCTTCTTGGGGTTCAACGTGAATGTCTGAAACCTTTTCTTGCAGAGCCTTGAGCAGGATTTTATTGACCAAGTTAATGATCGGTTTATCTTCTGCCTGCTCCTTACTGATGTCACCATCATCTTCATCAGGTGCATCTTCTAAAACGCCAAAACTTTCAATAACGTCTGAGACATCAGTCTGCTTTTGAAGTCGAGCTGCTTCCTCGTTTTTTACTTTTTCATCTCGATATTGGTTAATCAGATGCAAATAGTCTTCCCGCGTAATCACCATTCGCTGCAACCCAATTCCTTGAGGTCGCAAGATGCGGTTAAGGTCGTCTTGAGCGGCTAGATTATCGGGATCGACCATTGCCACTAGCACAGAGGGCGGCTCGGAGTCGTTTTTGGATAATGGCACCAGTTGATAGCGACTACAAATATCAATTGGAATCAGGGTTTCAATCAAAGCGCGCAGCTGCCCAGTCGGAATCTGGCTGATTTCCGGATCTAGCGATTCCACACCGTAAAGTATTTTTAGCTCAAACAGCTGTTGTTTTTTGTATTGGCGCAGTAAATCTGGGGGCAAAGCCCGCCCTGTAATCGATTCTAGGACTTCTGTTAGGGGTCTACCAGACTTCCGGCTTTCGACCATAGCCTGCCGCATCTGGTCGGCATCAACTAAGCCCTGCTGAATCACCTTCATGCCGAAGGGCGAAAATTCGTTGCGGACAGCAAGGGCGCGATTTCGTGGTGAAGATTGAGTCATAGAGGCGCGATCATACCTTATATTACAGATTGTTCCCAAAACGATCAGCAAAATTGCAATTTTTCAGTTAAAACTACTTTGTTGTTGGGCAACCAAGTTGGGGCTGTTCCAGGCAGCAGTATTAAAGACCATGCCTTCATCCATTTTGAGCGGGTACGGTGCTTTTATGGGAAAAGCACCGCTTTCAAAGCAGATGGTGCTTTCAAGAGCAGTAAGCAGTAATACCTGTAGAACGGTGCTGTAAGTTTAAGATGTAAGACAAGCCGGAGGATTTTGATTCCGGGATGGCTTAAATATTGGTGTCAGCACAAACGCTTTTATTTGTCTAGGGATGCAACATTCTCGATGATAGCCAAAAGCCCAGTATTACGAGCAAGATTGTTTTAATATATTATTTTGCAATAAAACCATAGTGGAATGTCTAGATTCTCCTATCTGGTAGGCGCGCTTAGTTAATGGGCATAAGCGGATTCGTTACACTAATGTTACACAAGTCCAGTTTATACTAGCGTATTACGCCCAAATGCCAGCGGAGGGAGTAGGTTGGCTCAATGCCAATAAAAGCGCCCTGATATCGGTTGCATAACTTGTTAGTTTTAGACAAGTAAAGCGATCGCAGTGTCCAAAAGTGTTGGCATGATGCCCTGGAACACTATTCTAGAAAAAGGAGGTTCCTGTCGCACCCCTTTACCAATTATTCCGATCTACTCCGGCTGCGGGCCACTGACCCAGATTCCTTATCATAAGATGGTACGGGCGATAGTCAAGACAGGACTAACAAACAAGCAAGTGTGAGCAGTCTCAAAACTTGGGATGAGAGCCGAATGAACGAGGAAGAAAATCAGCAAGATAACACTTCACTTCGGGTTGATGACCCAATGGTGGTAGAGGGAATGGGGAATGAACCATTATCTGAAACAGGAAACATGAGTGGAGAACTGGATTTAGACGTGCAAGTAGAAGGGGACCAAGTATCTGATGCGGTACCAGAAGCCTCTGCAACATCAAGGGAAGCCGAAGCCGATCAAAACGCACAAGAGGGCGATTCATCTGCTAGTGAGGCATTGAAGCGGGAACTAGAGGCAACCAGAGCGCAACTGGAAGAGCGCACCCAGCAGTGCGAGTCTTTCAAAACGCAGTATATGAGGATTGCGGCAGATTTTGAAAATTTCCGCAAGCGGAACCTCAAAGAAAAAGAAGACTCGGAGGTGCAAGTAAAACGCGCCATGATAACAGAATTACTGCCAGTGGTGGATAATTTTGAAAGGGCGCGATCGCAAATCAAACCCCAAACAGACGGAGAATGGAGCATTCACAAAAGCTACCAAGGGGTATACAAACAGCTGGCAGACGGACTCAAGCGGATTGGAGTATCTCCCATGCGTCCGGAAGGACAAGAATTTGATCCGAATCTCCACGAGGCGGTGATGCGTGAACCAACTGATGAATATCCAGAAGGAGCCGTGATCGAACAGCTGGTGCGGGGATATTTTATAGGCGATCGCGTCTTGCGCCACGCCCTAGTTAAAGTTGCTGCGGCTCGTGACCCCGTGGTACCCTCAGAGGAAGGCAATCGGTCAGAGCAGGAAAGTTAATGGACTTTGACGCACTGGATCGACGCTTATTGGCATTAGTAATTACAATCAAGTTGATGGAAATCTTGGGCGAAGTCAGAATCGTCCAAGGTAAACAATTTAACGGTTACTCAACAAATCTTCTTGCACACCTTCACTACAGCTAGCTATGGGAAAAGTCATTGGCATCGACCTCGGCACGACCAATAGTTGCGTGGCTGTTTTAGAGGGGGGTCAACCGATCGTCATCTCTAACACAGAAGGTGGAAGAACGACCCCTAGTATGGTGGGATTTGGGAAAGGGGGCGATCGCTTAGTAGGACAACTGGCAAAGCGGCAAGCTGTAACTAATGCGGAAAACACAGTTTACAGCATCAAACGCTTTATCGGTCGCCGCTGGGATGACACCGAAATAGAGCGATCGCGCGTACCCTACACCTGCATCAAAGGTCGGGACGATACCGTTGATGTTCAGATTCGGGGACGCAACTACACCCCTCAAGAAATCTCCGCGATGATCCTGCAAAAACTCAAGCAGGATGCCGAAAACTTTCTGGGCGAACAAGTAGATCAGGCAGTAATCACCGTACCTGCCTACTTTACAGATGCCCAACGGCAAGCCACCAAAGATGCTGGAACCATTGCCGGTCTGGAAGTTCTACGGATCATCAACGAACCCACAGCAGCTGCACTCGCCTACGGACTGGATAAACAAGATCAAGAACAGCGCATCCTAGTATTTGACTTAGGCGGCGGCACCTTCGACGTTTCCGTTCTGCAACTCGGTGATGGCGTTTTTGAAGTCAAAGCCACAAGCGGTAACAACCATCTAGGTGGAGATGACTTTGACAACTGCATCGTCCTCTGGATGATAGAAAACTTCAAAAAGCAAGAGAAAATTGACCTGGGAACCGATAAAATGGCTCTCCAGCGGCTGCGAGAAGCAGCTGAAAAAGCCAAAATTGAGCTTTCCAACATGGGCAGCACCTCCATAAATTTGCCCTTCATCACCGCCGATGACACTGGGCCAAAACATTTGGAGATGGAACTAAGCCGCGCCCAGTTTGAAGAACTGGTAAATTATCTGGTAGAAGGCACAATTGAGCCAGTTAGTCAAGCCATCAAGGACAGTGGTTTAACGCCAAATGAAATTGACCGCATTATCCTGGTGGGAGGTTCCACCCGGATTCCAGCCGTTCAGGATGCTATCAAGAAGTTTTTTGGCGGGAAAACACCCGATCGCTCAGTCAACCCCGACGAAGCAGTAGCACTGGGAGCAGCAATTCAAGGCGGCGTGTTAAGCGGCGAAGTTGAGGATCTGCTGCTATTAGACGTTGCCCCCCTGAGCTTGGGTATCGAAACTTTGGGAGAAGTGTTCACAAAAATTATTGAACGCAATACCACAATTCCCACCACAAAATCCCAAGTCTTTTCCACCGCCACAGACGGACAAACAAGCGTGGAAATTCACGTCTTGCAGGGTGAACGGGCAATGGCTCGTGACAACAAAAGTTTGGGGAAATTCCTCCTAGCAGGAATTCCCCCTGCCCCCAGAGGCGTACCCCAAATTGAAGTGTCCTTTGAAATCGGCGTTGACGGGATTCTCAAAGTATTAGCTCAAGACAAAGGTACTGGGCGAGAGCAGAGTATCCGAATTACCAATACAGGCGGCTTGAGTGCTACCGAAGTTGAACGGATGCGGCTAGAAGCTGAAACCTTTGCCGAAGACGACCGTCGTCGGGTGCAAGTGGTTGAGTTGAAAAACCAGCTTGATAGCCTGTTCTACAGCTATGAATCGACGTTAAATGACAACGGGGATCTCGTTAGCGAGGATTTGAAGACGCAGGTGAATCAAAAGGGCATACAGGCAAGAACCGCACTGGCGAATCCCTCGATTAGTGTTGAGGAGATAAAACAGCAAATTGAAGAGTTTCAACAGGCGCTGTTTGCTATTGGGGCTGCTGTTTACCAGAAAGCTAACAACGGACGCGAGTCAGTGCAGGATTACGAGAGTGTAGAAGGTGGTATAGCCCCATTCCAAAACACGCCTGACGGCACAATAAACGAAGAAGACGATTTCATCAATTTTGATGATGACAACACTGTAACTGCCGACTACGAGGCAGTTGACTAAAAGAGTTAGGAGTTAAGGGCTAGGAATTAATAACTCATAACTCCTAACTCCTAACTCCTAACTTTCATCAACCCCTATCCCCAACCAAGCAGCGTTCTATGGCCCGCGACTACTATGAAATTCTCGGGGTTTCCCGTGACACAGATAAAGAAGAAATTAAGCGTGCCTACCGCCGTCTGGCTCGAAAGTATCACCCAGACGTAAATAAAGAGCCAGGGGCGGAAGAACGCTTTAAAGAAATTAACCGAGCCTACGAAGTCCTCTCGGAACCAGAGACACGCGCTCGCTACGATCGCTTTGGTGAGGCAGGAGTGGCTTCTGGTGTCGGTGCAGGTCCAGACTTAGGCGATATGGGCAACTTTGCCGATATCTTTGAAAGCTTCTTCAGCGGTTTTGCTGGCGGGATGGGTCAGACAGCGACCAGGAAACGCAGCGGTCCAGTTCGCGGTGACGATTTGCGCTTGGATCTGAAATTGGAATTCCGGGAAGCTGTATTTGGGGGGGAAAAAGAAATTCGGATTCCCCATTTGGAAACCTGTAATGTCTGCAATGGTGCTGGTGCAAAGCCGGGAACGCGAGCCAAAACTTGTCCCACATGCACCGGTTCCGGTCAAGTGCGCCGCGCTACCAGGACACCTTTCGGTAGCTTTACTCAAGTTTCTGTGTGTCCCAGCTGTAACGGCGAGGGACAGGTGATTGAGGAAAAGTGTGAAGGGTGTGGTGGCAACGGAAGAAAACAGGAAACTAAGAAGCTGAAAATTACCATCCCTCCTGGGGTAGATAATGGAACTCGCTTGCGAGTTTCTAAAGAAGGAGACGCTGGTTTGCGCGGTGGCCCTCCGGGAGATTTGTACGTTTATTTGTTTGTTGAGGAAGACGCAGAGTTTCAGCGGGATGGGATTAACATCCTGTCAGAAATTAAGATTAGCTACTTGCAGGCGATTTTAGGTTGTCGTCTGGAAGTTAATACAGTTGATGGGCCAGTAGAATTGACGATTCCGTCTGGAACTCAGCCGAATACGGTGCAGATGCTGGAAAACCACGGTGTGCCTAAGTTAGGAAACCCGGTGAGTCGGGGAGATCAACTGATTACGGTGGGAATTGATATTCCGACTCGGATTACGGCTGAGGAAAGGGAACTGCTGGAGAAATTAGCTAAAATAAAAGGCGATCGCACTGGCAAAGGAGGGATAGAAGGATTCTTGGGAGGATTCTTCAAGGGATGAACAATCCAACAGCTTCGCTAGGTCTGCCAGACGAAGAGATGGATTTGCGTGGGACACCTTGCCCGATTAATTTTGTCCGCACTAAACTCCGCTTGGAAAAAATGGCACCGGGAGCCTTGTTAGAAGTGTGGCTAGATCCAGGGGAACCGATAGAGCAGGTTCCTGATAGTTTAGCAATGGCAGGCTACACGGTAGAGCAAGTTGAAGACCGTGCTGGCTTTTTTGCGCTGAAGGTGCGTCGTCCTCATGAGTTATGAGTTATGAGTTATGAGTTCTGAGCTAGAAGAACCACTCAGTACTCAAGACTCAGCACTCAGCACTGTGTTGGGTACTGTGCTGGCTGTGCAGGCAAATTTCTATCAGGTGAGGTTGGAGGAGAGTCGGGACGCGATTCAGGAATTGCTGTGTACTAGGCGATCGCGTCTGAAAAAAATTGGTCAGAAGGTGATGGTGGGCGATCGCGTAATTGTTGAGGAACCAGATTGGGCTGGCGGACGAGGCGCAATATCGCAAGTTTTGCCCCGCCAAACGGAACTGGATCGTCCCCCAATTGCCAATGCTAATCAAATTTTGCTGGTTTTTGCTTTGGCAGATCCACCGCTAGATCCCTACCAACTCAGTAAATTTCTCGTGAAGGCAGAATCTACCGATTTGGATGTCTGTCTTTGCCTGAATAAAAGCGATTTAGTCTCACAGGAGCAAGTCCAGCAGTGGCGCGATCGCTTGCACGGATGGGGCTACCAACCCATCTTTATCAGCGTCCATGTTCGCATGGGGATGGAGGAACTGCAAGCCCAGCTCAATGACAAAATTACTGTCTTTGCTGGGCTTTCTGGAGTTGGAAAGTCTAGTATTGTAAACTATTTTATTGAAGATGTCAATTTGAGAGTGGCGGAAGTTTCTGGGAAACTCAGCCGGGGTCGTCACACGACGCGACACGTAGAACTGTTTGAACTGCCGACAGGTGGACTGCTGGCAGATACTCCAGGCTTCAATCAGCCAGACTTGGACTGTCTGCCAGAGGAGTTAGTCCAATATTTTCCCGAAGCGCAGAAGCGGCTAGAAGTGGGAAGATGTCAATTTAGCGACTGTCTGCATCGCGATGAGCCGAATTGTGCAGTTAGTGGAGATTGGGAGCGTTACGAGCATTATCTAGATTTTTTGGAAGATGCGATCGCTCGCAGCGAACATCTCCACCAACAATCCGATCCTGATGCCGCTATGAAGGAGAAAACCAAGGGCAAAGGGCAAAACCAATACGAACCCAGGCTGAACACTAAAAAATATCGTCGTCCTTCCCGTCGCACTCAACAGCAAGCGCTACAAGAATTTTATCAAGACCCAGATAGTTGATGTGAGCGATCGCTAGGACATCCAACTTGATAGGGATTTGAGAGTTTTCCGGCTGTTTGGGCGTTGGTTGGTGCGTAGCGTCCGGTGCCGTTTCAATCCCTGATAGGGATTTAAGAGTTTTCCGGCTTCATTAATCCTTTCATTAATTCTTTAGTCATGACTGAGTTTCAATCCCTGATAGGGATTTAAGAGTTTTCCGGCAACCCCGGATTTTTTGGGCGCTTGCTTTTTATGAATGTTTCAATCCCTGATAGGGATTTAAGAGTTTTCCGGCTTTAGGGGGAATGTGGAAGTCTAAAGTTGACCAAAAGTTTCAATCCCTGATAGGGATTTAAGAGTTTTCCGGCCCAAGATAGCTGAGAGGCTTTATGTTTGTCAAGTGTTTCAATCCCTGATAGGGATTTAAGAGTTTTCCGGCAGATTCATTGCTGAGCCACAGACCATCCTCGGAGTTTCAATCCCTGATAGGGATTTAAGAGTTTTCCGGCTAGGGAGCATCCCTTCCAGCTACGGTCAATCTTGTTTCAATCCCTGATAGGGATTTAAGAGTTTTCCGGCAAAATTTTGGTGGGGCGAAGGACTGTGGTATCGCGTTTCAATCCCTGATAGGGATTTAAGAGTTTTCCGGCTTTAACAAATGTGATTTACTTACCCGGAACTGAGGGGTTTCAATCCCTGATAGGGATTTAAGAGTTTTCCGGCCTTTGAAATCATGGCGAAGTACGCCAACCTTGGCGTTTCAATCCCTGATAGGGATTTAAGAGTTTTCCGGCTGAGTAAACTTGAGGATGCAATTTACAAATCAATTGTTTCAATCCCTGATAGGGATTTAAGAGTTTTCCGGCTTACATTTCTACAATACTAGCTTCCAATTCTCCAGTTTCAATCCCTGATAGGGATTTAAGAGTTTTCCGGCGCGACGGGCGTGGCGGTTGCTGCGGTTTATGTGGTTTCAATCCCTGATAGGGATTTAAGAGTTTTCCGGCTTCTGAGGGTCTAGCTACAAAATGATGACGTTTTGGTTTCAATCCCTGATAGGGATTTAAGAGTTTTCCGGCGCCAGGAACAGGCTTTAAAGCTGATTCAAAGCTTGGTTTCAATCCCTGATAGGGATTTAGGACTTTTCCGGCTTAGAGCAGAGTAATGCAAGACGGGATTATTATTATGTTTCAATCCCTGATAGGGATTTAGGACTTTTCCGGCTCTTCTGAGCCTCAGCCTCAGCTTTAATTTGGTCGTTTCAATCCCTGATAGGGATTTAGGACTTTTCCGGCTTTCAAGCCATGAACCGGAGTCAACTAGCACCGATGTTTCAATCCCTGATAGGGATTTAGGACTTTTCCGGCATATTTTACTCAATCCAGATGTATGTAGAGGTTTCGTTTCAATCCCTGATAGGGATTTAGGACTTTTCCGGCTTTCAAGACATCCTGTAGAGTCAGATTGTCAAAGTAAGTTTCAATCCCTGATAGGGATTTAGGACTTTTCCGGCAGGAAAATTGACTTATAAATCCAGTAAGATAACTGTTTCAATCCCTGATAGGGATTTAGGACTTTTCCGGCTGGGCAAGTGTAAGAAAAGCAATCGCTCTAAAATGTTTCAATCCCTGATAGGGATTTAGGACTTTTCCGGCTTTTGTTTCCCCCTCACTTTCCAAGCGCTTATCATAGTTTCAATCCCTGATAGGGATTTAGGACTTTTCCGGCTCTACATATACATTCTCTATGCTGTACCTGTAAGTTTCAATCCCTGATAGGGATTTAGGACTTTTCCGGCAAAATAGCAATTCCTGAGTTAAATATTTTATTTGGTTTCAATCCCTGATAGGGATTTAGGACTTTTCCGGCAAAACAGTGATCAAGCAAGAGAGCTGATGAAAGGTTTCAATCCCTGATAGGGATTTAGGACTTTTCCGGCACTGTGTACTTCTCTATGTAATACACAATTAGATGTTTCAATCCCTGATAGGGATTTAGGACTTTTCCGGCTCTACTGTGCAATGCCGGAGTATGCAATACAATTTGTTTCAATCCCTGATAGGGATTTAGGACTTTTCCGGCTCTGCTCCCAATATTGGCAATGCGGGTTTGAATAAGTTTCAATCCCTGATAGGGATTTAGGACTTTTCCGGCGGATGTGCATAATCTGAATTACCTTTTTCACGAGTGTTTCAATCCCTGATAGGGATTTAGGACTTTTCCGGCTCAAACGTTTCCTCCACTGGCAGACGGGGCAGAGTTTCAATCCCTGATAGGGATTTAGGACTTTTCCGGCAAACCAGGTCGTAGCAATCAAGCAAACCATAACTTCCTGTTTCAATCCCTGATAGGGATTTAGGACTTTTCCGGCTTTCTGTGCTTCCGTTTGAGCCGCTTGCGATGCTTGAGTTTCAATCCCTGATAGGGATTTAGGACTTTTCCGGCTCGAATATCTGGTGATTCTGCCACCTTTCTCTCTGTTTCAATCCCTGATAGGGATTTAGGACTTTTCCGGCATTAGAATGGAGAAATACAGATGCCTAAGCCTAAATTGTTTCAATCCCTGATAGGGATTTAGGACTTTTCCGGCAGCGGTAGGAAAGGAAGCTAAAGGGAAGTATAAGGTTTCAATCCCTGATAGGGATTTAGGACTTTTCCGGCAAAACTTTATTTTTTCCGCTTTTTAGAAACTCGTTTGTTTCAATCCCTGATAGGGATTTAGGACTTTTCCGGCTTGGGGTCTTCCGGCTCCGGATTGGGGGGAGGGGGAGGTTTCAATCCCTGATAGGGATTTAGGACTTTTCCGGCTCAAAGCGTGCGAAAGGGGAACTATTACGCGATAATGTTTCAATCCCTGATAGGGATTTAGGACTTTTCCGGCCTTTGTTGATTGCTGGCTCAGCTCCCCTGCTCATGTTTCAATCCCTGATAGGGATTTAGGACTTTTCCGGCTTAACATAAAACTCAGGAAATTTTCTGCTCTCAGTTTCAATCCCTGATAGGGATTTAGGACTTTTCCGGCATATTTTAATCACTAAAGCTATAGTAGCCATAACAAAGTTTCAATCCCTGATAGGGATTTAGGACTTTTCCGGCTCTGAAACCTGCTCTGCATAAGCCTTATGCTTATCCCAGTTTCAATCCCTGATAGGGATTTAGGACTTTTCCGGCTTCCTCAGCCTTCCGGGTTTTCCGGGCTTTCCAAAGTTTCAATCCCTGATAGGGATTTAGGACTTTTCCGGCAGGTCAGATACTCAAAAGCAAAGGAATTAATTTGTTTCAATCCCTGATAGGGATTTAGGACTTTTCCGGCATTGCGAATTTTGAGAGAGATAGAGAAATCTCTCAGTTTCAATCCCTGATAGGGATTTAGGACTTTTCCGGCATTGGAAAGCAGTAAATGATTCTTCTGGTGGTGGTTTCAATCCCTGATAGGGATTTAGGACTTTTCCGGCTTCCCATTTGACCTTTTTGGCTCTCCTAATGTTTGTTTCAATCCCTGATAGGGATTTAGGACTTTTCCGGCTCGGCAGTTTCCAAAATATATGCCCGTTGCCATTCCGCGTTTCAATCCCTGATAGGGATTTAGGACTTTTCCGGCAAGAGATTAATGAAATTATGGCATAAATACGGAAGTTTCAATCCCTGATAGGGATTTAGGACTTTTCCGGCTCAATTACTTTGTTTGTGTTTGTAACCTCGTCTAAGTTTCAATCCCTGATAGGGATTTAGGACTTTTCCGGCTTGGTTTTATCCGGGCTAGGTTTACTAAAAATAGTTTCAATCCCTGATAGGGATTTAGGACTTTTCCGGCGTCGTATTTTCCAAGTATATATGTTGCCATTTCGCGTTTCAATCCCTGATAGGGATTTAGGACTTTTCCGGCTCTAGTGTTTCTACATTTGCTGGATTAATCCGCGTTTCAATCCCTGATAGGGATTTAGGACTTTTCCGGCTATAATTCCCAATCGTTCCCGCGCCTTCAGTTGCGTTTCAATCCCTGATAGGGATTTAGGACTTTTCCGGCATGAGGAGTACCACCCCAGGAAGAATGAATCATAATTTGATGTTTCAATCCCTGATAGGGATTTAGGACTTTTCCGGCTGTATCTTTCTGGGCGCTTCCTGCGCCTGCTCAGTTTCAATCCCTGATAGGGATTTAGGACTTTTCCGGCTATGGGGCGATGATTACTTCAATGGATGAGCAAGCGTTTCAATCCCTGATAGGGATTTAGGACTTTTCCGGCGATAATTAAATTCCCCTTCATAATAGCAGGGATATTTGTTTCAATCCCTGATAGGGATTTAGGACTTTTCCGGCATAAAAATCCAATTGACACTTCAATTGGCATTAGGTTTCAATCCCTGATAGGGATTTAGGACTTTTCCGGCAAGCGATCGCATCCTTACAGCGGCAAATTCTAGGTTTCAATCCCTGATAGGGATTTAGGACTTTTCCGGCGCCTAGGTGAAGCGATTGTAAATAAATATTAATGTTTCAATCCCTGATAGGGATTTAGGACTTTTCCGGCCTTGTAGACCTTCACTTGTATGCTCCTAGCTGTCAAAGTTTCAATCCCTGATAGGGATTTAGGACTTTTCCGGCGCTGCGATTTATTCGCGTTCTTGAATTTAGATATGTTTCAATCCCTGATAGGGATTTAGGACTTTTCCGGCCTTTTCAATTAAGCTGGCCTTTTTAGTAATTGATTGTTTCAATCCCTGATAGGGATTTAGGACTTTTCCGGCTAGACAGAAGCCAAGCCCATCGAGTTTCAATCCCTGATAGGGATTTAGGACTTTTCCGGCTCCATAAGTACCACGAGGCTGGTTTACAGAAAAAGAGTTTCAATCCCTGATAGGGATTTAGGACTTTTCCGGCGCAGATGGGTAAGCGTGGGGCCGTTCTTTCTTATGTTTCAATCCCTGATAGGGATTTAGGACTTTTCCGGCTTGCTTATAATCAAGCTAAAACTATGTTCTGTAGGTTTCAATCCCTGATAGGGATTTAGGACTTTTCCGGCGGATAAAACGCAGTTGCAAGTCGAGAGCAACTAGTTTCAATCCCTGATAGGGATTTAGGACTTTTCCGGCGTGATTTTTTCAGTAGCCTCAGCATAGGTATAAGCAGTTTCAATCCCTGATAGGGATTTAGGACTTTTCCGGCTTATCATATATGCAAAGGCGTTTTTCACTTTCGGGGGGTTTCAATCCCTGATAGGGATTTAGGACTTTTCCGGCTAAAATTAGCAGCAATCGAAGATTTTATATACTTCGTTTCAATCCCTGATAGGGATTTAGGACTTTTCCGGCGCCCTATTTCAGAGGTAACAAAACGAACAATTTTGTTTCAATCCCTGATAGGGATTTAGGACTTTTCCGGCGCGCATACTGCGCCTCCATTGACAAATAGGACATGTTTCAATCCCTGATAGGGATTTAGGACTTTTCCGGCTTTAGGAGTTCATCCTTGTCTTGAATACTAAGTGTTTCAATCCCTGATAGGGATTTAGGACTTTTCCGGCTTAAGCGCCCATCAAAATGGCCCGCTGTCGCAATAGTTTCAATCCCTGATAGGGATTTAGGACTTTTCCGGCACGGCAGCGCGATCGCATTCTCCTCTCCATCAGCTGTTTCAATCCCTGATAGGGATTTAGGACTTTTCCGGCTGGCGCTTCTGGAGGATTGGAAAGCTCAGGCACAAGTTTCAATCCCTGATAGGGATTTAGGACTTTTCCGGCTTTTGGAGCATATCTAAAAAGGAATATCCTTAAAAGTTTCAATCCCTGATAGGGATTTAGGACTTTTCCGGCTGCCGATATCTGAAAGGCTTACTGTATGTAGTTTTCGAGGTGCAATTGCGTCAACCTCTGGAATATTATCATCCTGGCGCGGATTAGGCAAGAGTCTCATTTAGTGAAAACGTCTGAAAAGCTCGGTACGAGAGCAATACAGCAGATGCGCCAACCGTACAATTAGATTGCATCAGTTAAATCCTTACACACAGAAGGATTCAGCCATTTTTTAGCTTTGGTGAATTTTAACACCTACAGGTTGACGCATTGAACTAAAAATCGCCTCTATGATTGACGCTTGGCTACCCAATCGCGGCGCTGTGCTTCATTGCCACCCAAATTGACACTACCAGCGATCGCATCCTCCTGAATTTTCCCATCAAACTGCATCGTTACCTCAGTTCCATTCACCGACTCGACGGTCTTGAAGCTGAGACGATCACCTGTTAACTTGGCATCAGTCAACTTGATTACGCGATCGCCTATACTTAGGGTTCCCTTGACTCCCTGGAACTCTTGGGTTAATTGCAGCTTGTAACGTTCTTCACCAGAAGCCGTTGGCATATTCCATTCCCAAGTTCCCGATACTTGTGCTGGAACCACCCAGTAGTAAACCAGATGCGGACGCGAACCTACCTGCACCAGTTCAGTTTGATCCGGTTTCCATTCCCTCATATCGAACTGGTGGGAGACAAGGCGCGTCCCCGGTTTGAGTTGGAGTAGAGTAGGTCGCAGCTGCAAATTAACTTTAGGCAACAGGTAAAGTGTGATTACTGTAGCCGGAGTGAGGTCAGTTTTGAATAAATCTTGCTCCATAAACCTGACGCGATCTCTTACACCCGCCGATATAGCATTTTCCCTACTCTCTACAACTAGCCGCGTGTTAAGCTCTACACCAACACCCTTCGCGCCGAGTTTCGCCGCTTCGATAACCAGTCTTCCATCGCCAGAACCGAGATCGTAGACGACATCATCTTTGGTAACACTCGCCAGTTGCAACATTTTTGTTACCACCTCTTTAGGCGTTGGCACATACGGCACATCTTTCTGTGCTAGAACCTCCTCAGACAGTGGTGCAGGTTCAGCTTGCGAGACGGGTGCCAATTGACCCTCTCTCCAGATGAAGACGCTGCTAACACCCACACACAACACCAAAAAGCCAAAGATTCGCTTTAAACGCATGGCACTGACGACCTTAAGATCGCTCCTGTTTATCTTTCCCACAGTGAGCGTACCTCAAAATTTTGATTCCGCACCTTCAGATTTTGCTCTTGTGAGATGCGATCGCCTAACTACTAGATGTTAAAGCTTACAAGTCTCGACACGATTTAATAGACAAAGCACAAAATCTACCCACTCTGTCATGTCGTCCGCTGCTACAAAGCTACACGACCACCAACGCACAATCAGTTTACCTACAGGGAGATGTCCTATAGGAGCATTTTTTGTAAAAGTGAGGCTACTGTAGGGTAGCCAGGTAGTTTTCCTCCGCCATCCGAGGCGCTCGCCAAAACTCTCGTAGGTTTTCCAGTCTAGATTATCTTTTCCCCCGACACTTTCCCAAATAGACTTCTGAACGCTGAATCCAAAACGCCCGTTGCTGTAGTTTAGCCAGAGTTGGTCAATGGTGCGAAGGTCTTCACAGGGAAATCTTTTGATATCTTCAACTCGCAACCCACCTATTTTGTCTCTACCTGCTACCTCTAGCATCTTTTTAGCTGTTTCCTCGTCAGCCTCTTTCCACTTTCCAGCTGCTAGTAAATCTCGCAGTTGCCTGTAATCAACGCCTACGGCTGAAATTAGACTTACAGATGGAGTTGATGAAGATGGTTGATCGGGTTGACTCTCAATAGGAGAGGTTCGATTTTGAGAAGTATTCAAATTAGTGCATATTTTCTCGTAAGCTTGATTAATTTCTTTTAATTTATCCTCTGCTTTTTTCTGTAACCGAGGATTGTGAGAGTAGCGATCTGGATGCCAGACAGATGCTAAATCTTTATAAGCCTGCTTCACCTCTAAGAGCGAAGCACTGGGTTCAAGATCGAGGATTTCGTAGTAGCGATTAAAGTTATTCACTTTTGAGACGTTAGAGTTTTTGCTATACAAATAAATCACCAGTTTGGACGTGAAAGCAGAGATTCACCAACCGTTACGAAACAACCCCACACACGCCCCGAACCTCCAACGCGCCAACCAGGAAGATGTCCGGGGAGAGCATCATGGGTGAAGTTGAGGTCATTCCACCACAGCCAAGTTTCATTCACGCGCCAGCCGACGCGATCGCCAGATGTGAGGATGGCGACATAATGCTAGGCGTAGCGCCTCCGACGAGAAAATCTTGCTGAAATTTGTCTCGAAATGCCGCCAATTCAGGGTTATTCAGTACCTCGTCTTTGAGAGTTTTAATGAAAACCCGATTACCCTTTCTGTCTTTGGCTAGATAGGTGATACCCAAGCCGCCACGACTAATCGCACGATCAATGATATAGCGATCGCCGTATAATCTCTGCCCAGCTTCCCAAGCCATAGCTCATACCATTTTGGATTTTTGAAGCGATTTTTGGGGAGATTGATTTTTCCCAAAACATCGCGTGATTTTCGACTGTGTAACTATTGCCTCTAAGCCGTTTTAGAAATTTATGCGTTGCCCACTTAAACAAAATAGTATTACAAACGGTTCTTCAACGCTAGAGTTAATTGTTGTACAGACTAACGCAGCAGCAGCACAACCGTCTGGAACAACCCCACCACAAACCCCAAAATGCCGCCTAAATTGACAATAGCTTGCAACTCATTTTTCACAATTCCTTGAATTGATGTTTCCAGTTCCGCCGCAGATGTCGCCTTCACTCGGTCAATAATTACCTGATCGATATTCAAAATGGGAATCACTTGAGCAACAATATTTTCTAAATCTCGCTCCAAATAACGCTCTAAAACTAAAGCTAATTCTTTGCTGACCACTCCTAAAGAATTAGTTATAGCCGCAGAAGTTCGCAAACGATTAAGCAGCAACGAGGCAATATTTTCCCAGTCTAAAGATTGACTCAATCCCTGCATTAATTCAGTGCCACGCTCTTGAACATATTGGCGGACACCATCGCGTAAAGTTTTACGCAGCTGTCGCACTGTTGAAACTGGTAAATTTTGCAAAGAGAGATTTTGCAGCCATTCTTGCAAGCGTTGTCGAATCGCTAAAGAAACTATTAACTCCGCAAGACGTGCATTACTCGCTTCTTTTTCATCCAGGCAAAACGTCCGCAAGCGCGTTAGTGTATTGCGAAGACCAAACAAATTCGCTACTACCCAGTAAGTACCACTGGCCTTTTCTCGAAAGCCTTCATCAATAATTTGAATATTGCGATCTGTCAAGAAATCTACTATAGTTTGTCGCAAAACATCTGGTGGCAGTACCACCTGCAATATCCAATCAGAAAGCTTTTTAGCTTGGTCTTCACTAAGCTGAAAATCCAGCAAAATCTGGTCAAAAATTTGGTTTAATTGAGCTTCCAGAAAATCTTCGCGACGAGCTAAAACTTTGATAATGCGGGGTAAGGACTGACCGAGCAAATCCCGAAGAATTCCAGCCAGAACTTTGCTGGTTTTCTGCGATTTATCGGGTTTAATTTGCTCTAGTGCCAGTTTGAGCAACCAGAGAATTGCCGCCTGGACACGCTCAGTATGCAACAGCCGCCGCGCCAGGTTTTGCAGTTCTTGTGGTGTCAGCAGCGACCCCATAATTGTCGCAGAGACCCGATTAGCTAGGCGCTCTTGATTTCGGGGAATCAAGCCGGGAGTGAAAGGTACGCGCCGCCCTCCTATGTAAAGAGTACGATAGGGGCGGAATAACATTTTAATAGCAATATCGTTGGTGAAATAGCCAATAATTGCACCAACTATGGGGGGGCTGACGTAAAGCCAGAAGTTAGACCAATTCAAGATAGCGATCCAGTTAGACAGGGCTTAGGGATAGGGGAGTGAGTAGGCGAGGAGTTTTATTAACTCTAATTCACGCCGAGTGCAACTTTCAGTCTTTGTCTCACCCCTTTTGAAAGGCGGCTAGCGGGATATTATCGCTTATGCCTAGCGTTTTGATCCCCCCAATCCCCCTTTTAAAGGAGCTGCTCAGAAAAAGTGCATATCGCGCTAATTCATAACGCTTAACTTTTAACTCTCTACTCCCCCTAATTCCCATATTAGGCTTTGGCTACGACTAAAACGCCCATCATCCCGCTAGCAATTTGATAGTGAGTAGCTTTGTCAAATCCAGCTTGACGGGCTAAATGAACTTGTTCGCTACCTATGGGAAATTTATCTAGGCTGGGGCTAATGTAGGCGTATTCTTCGGTCAATCCTAGTTCTTTGGCATTTGGGACGACGATGTTATCCAAATACCACTGCTGGAAGGATCGCAGTAGGGGACTGCTGGGGCGATGGAAGTCTAACATAGCGGCTTTAGCACCAGGCTTGAGGACGCGGTGCAGCTCTTGGAGACACCGGGGAATATTGGTGACGTTGCGGAGTCCGTAGCCCATTGTGGCGCAGTCGAAGTGGTTGTCAGGAAAGGGGAGATTTAGTGCGTCTGCTTCGATCCAGGTGATGGGTAGAGGCGGGTGTTGATTTTGGGATCGTTGGTGAGCGATCGCTAACTGCTCTGATGAAAAATCTACCCCAAAAACTTGCCCGGTTTCTCCGACGCGCTGCGCCACTAGCTGGGCTAGATCGCCACTGCCACAGCATACATCCAAGCAAACATCACCAATACTTAAATCAATCCACTTCACCGTCATCAGCTTCCAGACGCGATGCTGCCCTAAACTCAAGCGATCGTTAAGCTGGTCGTAAACTGGAGCAATGCGGTCGAATATGGCTTGAATTTGCTTTTGGTCAGTAGTCATTAGTCTGTTGCTAATTGCTAATTGTTTAAAAGCCATTAGTCATTGGCTAATGGCTAATGACCAATGACTACTTATGGTATCGGGTACTGGTGAGGACTAGGCCAACTTGCTGCGCCGATAAGTGAATCAGTTTCAGCTCATCTTCTCGCAATTTGCAGGGGCGTTTCCACTGGAGGGATAGCACCGCCAGCACTTCACCCCGATAGACGATGGGGATAACTAGATGCGCCTGAAGACCTGAAGCTTGGTATTGGTCAATACCAGCTGGAACGGTATTTCCGGGAGCATTCACCCAAGCCTGAACTTGTCGGGATGCGATCGCCTCCTCTACTCTGGGGTCTAAAGAGAGCCAGTTTTCTGTGTCAAGAGCGGAACTGTAAATTCCTTGAGCCGCAGCCAGCGCCTCACCCTCCACCAGCTGCAAAATGCAGCCATCGGCCCAAAAGCTTTTGCCAAAAGCATCAGCAATTGGCTCTAGCGTCGCTTCTAAGCTGGGGGATTCCTGTGCTACCTGGACAATGGTTGCTAGAAGTGCTGTTTGCGCCTGAGCGCGATGCAGCTCCTCCGTGCGTTGCTTCAACAAATCATAAGTATCTGCTGCCCGTTGCACCACGGCTTTGAGTTCATTGGGGTCCCAAGGCTTCGTGATGTACTTGTAAACTTGTCCAGAGTTAATCGCTTCTACCAAATCCTCAACGTCTGTAAAACCCGTGAGGATGATTCGCACCGTATCTGGGAACTTGGGAACTGTTCTGCTCAAAAATTCTGTTCCCTTCATTTCTGGCATCCGCTGGTCAGAGATAATTACGGCAACTTCCCCTTCTGCTGACAAAACTTCCAGGGCGTGAATACCGCTTTCGGCTCTCAGAACATTGAAATCTCGGCGGAAAGTGCGGTAGAGCAGATCGAGATTATCTGGCTCATCGTCCACCACCAACATTTTAGGCTTTTTGGGTCGCTCTAGACTCATTAACTGACGGCTGATAGTATCAAGATCCGTAATAGCATTGTCCATAAAGATACAATAAACTCTTGATCAACTTCTTGGTGTAGATTGAGACGTACAAATCATTTTTAACTAGAGGCTAATTATTAGTAGCATTTTTGTAACGAAGAATGTAACCAGGAATTTACGGTTTTTGGCTCATCGAAGGGACACTTGGGAGTGGGGAGTGGGGATTCTCAATTCTCAATCCCCAATCTCTAAATTAGTGACCTAAACGCGATACATTTAAAAACGTCGCTTGTAACTTGATAACTTGTGAAAGCTCCTTGAGGTAATTATGACTGAAACATCTTGCTCAGACACTCCCGATCGTAACCCTCAACCAGAGCAAGCGAAAGAGAATAGCGAAGATTTGCTGCTTAGTCTCCGGCGCAAAGAAGGTAGCTGGGTTGAGTGGGGACAAGCCTGTGCCACATTGCAAAAAGCAGGCTACACTCCCCAGGCGATTTTTGAGGCAACTGGTTTTGAGCCTATACAGCAGAATCAAGTTATTGTCGGCTCTCAAGTTTATACATCATTGGTAAATGGTGAAGCGTCCCAGGAAGCGCGATCGCACTATTTTCGCAAAGGTAGCGATATTTTGTATGAATTGCGTATTCTTACCCAGCTAGAACGAGTGGCAACGGCAGAATTTATATTATCCAGAAATCTGGATGCCGATGTAGCCCGTGAAGTCGCAAAAGACGTGAAAGAGCTTTCCCGGATGCGGACGTTACCGCAGGGATTTTCTAACCATCCGGGAGATGCGGTAGCCTACCAATATTGGAGACGGGCAAAACAACAAACCGATTTGGCAGAGCGATCGCGTTTTATTGCTCGTGGCTTAATGTTCGCTCACAGCCAGAGCGCCCGACAACAGATAGAGCAGCTGCTTACTGAAGTTGTAGGCACTTCTAAGCGTAAAGCCCCCATTTTACCCGTGTATCGGCAGGACGAAGACGAGCAACAACCCCGCATAATCCCAGTAGCGGGCGTCCTCCCCCTAAAATCTGCTGACTTGCAAAATGTCCCGCTAGTCGAACCAATTAAGCCATTCGAGCTAGTGGAGATATCTTGGAATGGATCTTGGGTTTCTTTACCCGGTTGGCAAGTCGTTTTGAAAGCCCAAGAGCCAGTAGTAATTCTCTGTGATAGTAGCTATTTACCCAATCAATTAAGCAGCACTTCTGAACCAATCCTGCTTCTGATAGATCGAGCTAAACAGGAATGGGATGCTGATAGCTACTTTTTATTTGAAGAGTCAGGAGAATTGCAATTTCAGTGGTTCCCAGATGCTCCCAGTTTCCCTCTTTTAGGACAAGTTATCTTGGTGCTGCGTCCGAAAAAAATTCTGGATGAAGAAATGAGTAAGGATCAATGGGAACTTGAAGATTAGTCATTGGTCATTAGCCATTTGTAAAAACGCCTGACGACTTTAGTCGCACCTACACAAAAAAAGCCCGCCTGCGCGGGCTTTTTCTATTTGCCTCTGTAGGTAGGCTTGGTTTGTCTAGCCACAGGCTCTAGCCTGGGGGGTATATTTGCAATTAACTAGAGGGAACCAACCTTCTGCGTAAGGATTCGGCGCGACGCTTGGCAGTAGGATTGTTCGGTGCGTGTTTAAGCGATTCCTCATACATTTCCAACGCTTGAGAAGTTAATTTCTTCTTCTCATAAACATGACCCAGGTTATTGAGCGCTGTGACATAATCTGGATCTAGCTTCAAGGCTTCTTTGTAGTTGCGAATTGCTACGTCATACTGCTCTTGAGAGAAGTTAGCAAAGCCAAGAGCATTGTATACAGGCGCAAGGTTTTCTGATTCAGCATCTTCAGCTTTTAGGGCTTTTTGAAACTGGTTTATCGCCTGCACGTACAATTTTTTATCGAGATAGATGCTGCCCAGTTCGTAATACTCTTGAGTTGTGCCTTGGTTATCTTTCAGCTGCTTTTGCAGCCGCGAGAGGGCGCTTTCAATTTTGCGAGTTTTGAAAATCTGGCGCACAATTGCCACAGCAGCAGCACCAAGCAGTACCAGCAACAACGAGAGATAGAAAATTGGCAGAATTTCGTTATCCATGCCCTTCCATTAGAGAGATTAAAATTTTGCTTCTAACTTTATTATGATGAGATGCGATTCATCGTGTCTGGAACCGTGGAGTATCGCTCTGAGGTAGCCCCCAATACTTAATCCGTTCCTGTAGCCATCCTTCTGCCTTCCAACGGGCGATCGCATCATTCACCCGCTGCCGCAAACTATCGTACTGCAATCCCTTGGGCATTACTACAGCTAAGGGGAGTCCTGAGAGTCGCACACTTAGTAGTCGGTATTGAGGATACTCTTGCACCCAGCCTGTGAGAACGCTGGCATCGGCGGCAAAGGCACTGGCACCACCCGATTCTAGAAGCGATCGCGCCTCTTCATAAGAATCTACACCAACTAGCTCAACTTGTGGTATAATAAACCGCACCTGCGAAATCGTATCAGAACCTTTCAGGACGGCAATCTTTTGATTTTGCACATCATCTAGCTTCTGTAAAGATGCGTCCTTGGTAACTAAGGCAGTGCCATCCAGATAGTAGGGAAGGCTGAAGTTAACTAAGCGATCACGCGATGAGGTTGCCGTTACTCTGGCAATCGTCAGATCGACTTTACCCTCCAGCACTACCGAGATGCGATCGCGGTTTGCCACTGGCTGCAACCTCACCGCATCCGGTTTCCCCAGAATTTCCGCCGCTAAACGCCGAGCTAAGTCAATTTCTAACCCTTGCAGTTTGCCACTGGCATCTGTGAAACCTAGAGGGCGCAGATTGTCTTTAACTGCAACCATTAGATAGCCACGCTCCTGAATCTCTTTGAGTTCAGCAGCATGAGAAAAGGCGATACTCCCAACCACCCACCAATAAATTTTCCTGATTTCTCCAGCACGGGAATCGGAGAAAGTGGGGGGCGGCAAAAGGCACAAGGAAAAAGAAAATAGGCAAAAGGCAATAGGCAAAATTAATTTATCCTTCATCCTTTTGCCTTTATCCCTAATCTTTAGTAGCTAATTGCAGCACTTGGTCAAAACTAGATGGATCGAGGACAGCCATCTGCGCCAGCATCTTACGATTTATCTGAACATTAGCTTTTTTCAATTTACCCATCAGTTGGCTATAGCTAATGCCGTGCTGACGTGCTGCTGCATTAATGCGCGTAATCCACAGACTGCGGAAATCGCGCTTGCGCTTCTTGCGATCGCGATAAGCGTTACGCAGCGCCTTCATTACCTGTTGATTGGCCGTCCGGAACAGAGTTGAGTGTGAACCTCGGAAGCCTTTGGCTAGTTTGAGAATTTTGTTGCGGCGTTTACGAGCAACATTACCGCGTTTTACCCGTGTCATGGCTAGTCGTTAGTGGTTAGGGGTCAGTAGTCAGTAGTTAGTGGTTATTAGTCAGTAGTTATTAGTTATTAGCTAAAAACTAGCGACTAATTGCTTCCTTACAAATACGGCAGCATCAAGCGTACATTTTCTTCATCGCGTTCATGCACCACCGCCATTTTAGACATCCGCCGTTTCCGGTCAGAAGACTTGTGCTGTAGCAAGTGGCTTTTAAAGGCTTTGCGGCGTACTATTTTACCGCTGCCAGTAGCTCTGAAACGCTTTGCCGCTGCTTTGCGGGTTTTCAGTTTGGGCATAACCTTGTTTTAATTCGACACAATCTACAACATTAGCACTATTATGTGGTTTCCGACAAGTAATGGGGGATTGGGGCTGGATAAGACTTTTTCCCAATTCCCAATTGCTAATCCCCAATCCTTTTTTATGTCATATCAGAATATTAACTAAGCAAATCAAACCTTGCATTCCCATTTTTGCAGTGGAGACAATCTGTCTGCCCTCAACACCTCTTAAATCTTCAAAATGTTTTTGAATACGAGTTACACCGCTATTTCTTAAAGCCGTTAAAAAATTTCTATCGTTATTTTGACATATATCCTGAAATCAAGAGTGACACTTTGCACATCAGTTAGGTTTCACACGAGCCATCGGCTACTTCCTCTGTGAGCCACCGGTTAAGAAAAGCTAACTTTCACGCATCTACCTTAAGTTCATACCTTACTCAGCTTTACTACAACTTCATATACTTTCAGTATAACCACTTAGAGCTAGATTTCCTCCCAGGTAAAGGCTTTGGTGTCTTTCTTTGCCTGGTTGGGCGTTTTAAAGTTTATTGTTTTGATAAAGATTCAGTATAACTACTAGCATTTTGTTTGAAGAATATGTGAAGATTCCATGATAATGCGAAGTAACCCTGAAAACAAATCACCGCAAGATTGTCAGAGTATCTAATTTCCGCAAAGATTTATAGCTTTTGTTGAACGCCAGAGATATACACGGTTTCTGTTGACACGAAAATTGTAGCGATCGCGCTTTGGAACATTTCTCATACAAACATCCAGCCTTCCAGAGGGTAAATGTTTACCTAATTTAATCATTAGGAAACAATTGACGTTAGTTACCTAAATGTAGGAGAAAAATAGCCATGAAATTACACTTGAGCCTTCCAACAGCATTGATGGGATTATGTCTCACTTTAGTAACAACCGGAGAAGCACAAGCTGCCAGCTTCACCTTTACCAAGATTGCTGATAACAGGGACTCCTTTAGCTCTTTTTTTGAAGCTCCCGTCATCAATAATCAAGGAACTGTCGCCTTCAGAACAAGCGAAGGAATTTTTGCTGGAAATGGAGAAACAATTACTACCATTTCCAACACCACCGTTTCCTCGCAATCCCCAATTAGAGCCTCTAGGGATATTTCTATCAATGATGAAGGAAGCGTTGCCTTTAATGCTGAGCTAGAGCAAATAACAGCCCCAGGAGATGGACGTGCCATATTCAGGAAAGGCATTTTTACAAGTAACGGAACCACAACAAACACTATTAGGGATTTTGCAACAGATGGACGTACCCGCATTACCATCGATTCTCCATCGATCAATAATCAAGGAACGGTCGCCTTCTCATATAGCTTTTTAGGAACCGCTGACTCAAATGACAGCACAGTTGTGACAACGAATGGAACCACAACCACCACTATTGCCCGTGGTGAAGCTCCTAATGTCGATGACACTCTCGGTCGTTCTGTCGAGTCCAACTCGCTCAATGATCAAGGAATCGTGGCTTTCAGAAGAGGTTTAAGTGGGGGAGGTAGCGGAATTTTCACAGGCAACGGCACCACAACGACTACCGTTGCTGACACCAGCGGCATCTTTAGCAACCTTGGTGCTGCCTCCATCAACAATGAGGGAACAGTAGCCTTCAACGCTGACTTAGATGCCGGGGGAGAAGGCATCTTTACAGGCAACGGCACCACAACCAACACCATTGCCGATACTAGCGGCATCTTTAGCAACTTTGGTGCTGCCTCTATCAACGATGCAGGAATAGTAGCCTTTTTAGCGGGTCTAGATGCGGGAGGTACAGGTATCTTTACTGGCTCCAATTCTTTAACTAATAAAGTTATCGGCACTGGTGACACCTTGTTTGGTTCCACCGTAACGTCCCTTGGCTTTTTCCGGGAAGGATTAAATAATCCCGGTCAGCTGGCGTTCTTTGCCAGCCTTGCTGATGGCACTACCGGCATTTTCCGCGCCGATCATCAGGGAGTGCCTGGCGAACCACCAATAGATGTTCCGGAACCTGCTTCTATGTTAGGTTTACTGGCATTTGGTACTTTCGGTGCTTTTGTCAAGCGGCGCAAATAGAAATAAGAGAAAATTAGCCATGAAATTACACTTAAGCGCATCGACTGTAATCATGGGCTTGTGTTTGGGCTTCCTGGCAGCTGGAGAAGCACAAGCTGCCAGTTTCACTTTTACCAAGATTGCCGATACAAGTGGCTCGTTTAACAGTTTTCTTGGCAAAGGCATTGGTGGTTACGAGCCAATTTCTGCCACTCCCGCTATCAATAATCAAGGAACCGTAGCCTTTTCGGCTTTTCTAGATGCAGGGGGTAAAGGTATCTTTACAGGCAACGGCACCACAACGACCACCATTGCCAATACGAACAACCTTTTTGGCAGCCCCCCTGACGATCCAACGGTAGGCTATGCTCTTAGTGAACTTGGTTCTTTCTCCATCAATGATTTAGGGAACGTAGCTTTCGAGGCAAGCCTAGAATCTGGAGGTATAGGAATTTTTACGAGTCAGGGAGACTACGGGGTGATTGAATCTGGCTTTACAAGCGTTTATTCTCCCTCTATTAATAACCCAGGAACTGTAGTTTTCTTAGAAACAATCTCACGGTTTTTTGGGCAAACAAGGATTCGCACAAGCAACTCTAACTTTATTGCTGTCACCTACACCTGTCTTCCCTATTTTTGTCCACCAGCTGCCGCTGGCGATTTTCGACGCCTTAGCGCTCCCATTGTCAATGATGCCGGAACTGTAGCCTTTCAAGCTCGCGTATATCAGTCTGATGGCTTTTTGGATGATCCGGATGATAACTACATTGACCTAAGTAGCGGAATTTTCACAGGCAACGGCACAACAGATGATGGAGAAATTATCACCAACACCATTGCTGACAGCAATGGTGCCTTTAACAGTTTTAGCGATCCCTCCATTAATAATTCAGGGACCGTAGCCTTTACTGCTGTCCTAGATACAGGACGTAGCGGAGTTTTTACGGGCAACGGCACGACAACGACCACCATTGCCGATAGCAGTGGCGCTTTTAACAGCTTTTTTGGTACTCCCTCAATTAATGATTTTGGAATAGTAGCTTTTTTGGCAGGCTTAGATGTGGGAGGAAGTGGCATTTTCACTGGAAACAATCCTCTGAAAGATAAGGTGATTGGTACGGGTGACACCTTGTTTGATTCCACAGTGCAAGAGTTAAGTTTTTACCGAGAGGGGTTGAATAATTCCGGTCAGGTGGCGTTTTTTGCCAGTCTTGCTAATGGCACTAGCGGAATTTTTCGCGCCGATCCAATAGTAGTTGAACCGCCAAAAGATGTTTCAGAACCTGCTTCCGTGTTGGGTTTACTGGCTGTTGGTACTTTCGGGGCTACTTCAGTGATGAAGCGCAAACAGAAACAGTAGATTGATACTCACTTAGTTGTAAAAGAGAAATAGTCATGAAATTTTACTTGAGTATTCCCACCGCATTGATGGGATTGTGCCTCAGCTTCTTAGCAACTGGAGAAGCACACGCTGCTAGTTTCACGTTTACGAAAATTGCGGATACCAATGGCTCCTTTAGCTCTTTCTTTGATGCTCCCGCTATCAATAATCAAGGCACCGTAGCCTTTTCGGCTTTTCTAGATGCAGGGGGTAAAGGTATCTTTACGGGCAACGGCACCACAACGACCAGCATTGCCAATACGAACAGTCTTTTTGGCGGACCCCCTGACAGGCCAACGGTAGGCTATCCTCTTGCTGAACTTGGTTCTTTCTCCATCAATGATGTAGGTAACGTGGCTTTCGAGGCAATCCTAGAATCATCTGGATCTACAGGAATTTTTACGAGTCAGGGAGACTTCACCCTGATTGAATTTAGCTTTACAAGCTTTGATTCTCCCTCTATTAATAATTCAGGAACTGTAGTTTTCTTAGAAGAAACCTCACGGTTTTCTGGGCAAACAAGGATTACTACAAGCAACTCTAACTCTATTGCTTCCACCTACAGTTGTTTTCCCTCTTTTTGTCCACCAGCTGCCGCTGGCGATTTTGAACGCCTTAGCGCTCCCATTATCAATGATGCCGGAACCGTAGCATTTCAAGCTCGCGTATATAAGTCTGATGGCTTCGTCCCCCTTCCGGGTGGTCCCGATGATGACCTAACCAGTAGCGGAATTTTCACAGGCAACGGCACAAGAGATGATGGAGAAATTATCACCAACACCATTGCTGACAGCAATGGTGCCTTTAACAGTTTTAGCGACTCTTCCATTAATAATTCAGGAACCGTAGCCTTTAGTGCTGTCCTAGATACGGGACGTAGCGGAGTTTTTACGGGCAACGGCACGACAACGACCACCATTGCTGATAGCAGCGGCGCTTTTAACAGCTTTTTTAGTACCCCCTCAATTAATGATTTTGGAACAGTAGCTTTTTTGGCAGGCTTAGATGCTGGAGGAAGTGGCATTTTCACTGGAAACAATCCTATCAAAGATAAGGTAATTGTTACTGGTGACGCCCTATTTGGTTCGACAGTGCAAGAGTTAAGTTTTTACCGAGAGGGATTGAATAATTCCGGTCAGGTGGCGTTTTTTGCCAGTCTTGCTAATGGCACTGGCGGAATTTTTCGCGCCGATCCAATAGTAGTTGAACCGCCAAAAGATGTTCCGGAACCTGCTTCTGTGTTGGGTTTACTGGCTGTTGGTACTTTTGGGGCTACTTCAGTGATGAAGCGCAAACAGAAATAGCAAATAAACAGTTACCTAAATGCAGGAGAAAAATAGCCATGGAATTACACTTGAGCTTTCCATCTGCCTTGATGGGTTTGTGTCTGGGTTTGCTAGCAACTGGAGAAGCACAAGCTGCCAGTTTCAATTTTACAAAAATTGCTGACACCAACAGTTCTTTTAGCAGCTTTAGTAATAGTAACCCCAATGATAACTTCTTTGGTAGCCCTGCCCTTAATAATACAGGAACCGTCGCCTTTTATGCTGCACTAGATGTGGGTGGCGAAGGGATATTCACGAGCAACGGCACAACAACTACCACCGTTGTTGACACTAATACCACCTATGGCAATCCTAGCGGAGAGCCTCTATTTAATAGCTTTAGTTCCCTCTCCATTAATGACGCAAAAACCGTAGCCTTTTCTACCGGACTTCGTCGCTTTAATACTCCAATAATTTTTAAGGGTGAAGATGAAACCAACTTTGAATTGGTTGTGGTTGCTGGCTTCCGAGAGGCTGTTTTCTTCCCCTCCATCAATAACGCTGGAAATGTAGCTTTCTTAGAAGAATTCACAGGGGTTTTCGTGCAAACCAGCATTCGCATAAGTAACGGAGGCTCTATTTCCACCCGTTCCTGCGGCAGCGTTTTTTGCCAGCCCATTGCACCTGGTGTCTTTGAAAGCATTAGCATTCCTATGCTCAACGATGCCGGAACCGTAGCCTTTAGAGGGGGCGTATATCAGTCTGATAATGAAAGTGATATAGCAGGTGGAATTTTCACAGGCAACGATAACCCATTTGGCTCTGAGCCTATTATCACGACCATTGCTGATACTAGCGGTATTTTTAGCGGTTTTAGCGACCCCTCCATTAATAATTCAGGCAATGTAGCCTTTATTGCGGGTCTAGATACGGGAAGTATCGGAGTTTTTACGGGCAACGGCACAACAACAACCACCATTGCTGATAGCAGTGGCGCTTTTAACAACTTTTTTAGTACTCCCTCAATTAATGATTTTGGAACAGTAGCTTTTTTGGCAGGCTTAGATGCTGGAGGAAGTGGCATTTTCACTGGAAACAATCCTATCAAAGATAAGGTAATTGTTACTGGTGACACCCTATTTGGTTCGACAGTGCAAGAGTTAAGTTTTTACCGAGAGGGATTGAATAATTCCGGTCAGGTGGCGTTTTTTGCCAGTCTTGCTAATGGCACTAGCGGAATTTTTCGCGCCGATCCAATAGTAGTTGAACCGCCAAAAGATGTTCCGGAGCCTGCTGGCTTGTTGGGGTTATGGGCGGTTGGTGTATGGAGTGCAACTTCACCACTAAAGCGCAAACCAAAACAGCCTTCTTAACGTCTGATGGTATGCGATCGCATTGCACTTTTATCAACTTATAACTTTTGGAGAAATAACTCGTATGGCTACCTTAAGAAAAACATTTTCAGCCTTAACCTTCAGCACAATCTGCTCAGTTTCTTTATCTACGCTGATAGCACCTGAAAGTGTGCAGGCTGCTACATTGACCAAATTAACTTTTGATGAGCTACCGACTCAACCAGTAGATGATTTAAGTTTTAAGGGAGTCACCTTTGATTTCAAGGTAGATGGAATAGACTCAACTGCTGCCACCTACAATGTTGTAAGAACTTGGGATCTATCAGAAATAGCAGGTCGCCCGCCAGGAAGTCTACTCTATAACTTAGATTTATCACCCCCCGTCTTAGCAACCGATGCCCCTGGTATCCTTACACTTGATTTCACCATGCCGACAGCAGAACTTATGTTCGACGTGGCAAGCCTAGTGAATTATTCTCCATTTCCGCCTATGCCTACATTTACTATTGAACTCTTTAATGAGGCGTTAAGTTCTATTAGCATCCAGCAGGTGCTTCTGGATGAAGACATAATCGGCATTTTCCCCTCTCCGATAAGAGCGGCTGTTCTGGGTAAAACTTTTGCCTACAGCGGAACTTCAGTAAAACGGGCAGTTATAGATTTCAGCAACACAGGTTCAGTTGGATTTGACAACCTGACTTATCAAGCTGCCACTCAAACCACTCCGGTTCCCGAACCTGCTTCAGTGTTGGGTCTATTAACCTTTGGTGCTTTGGGTGCAACGAAAGTAATGAAGCGCAAGCAAATTAACTCCGCATCCTAGATAAGGTGACAACCGATTTCGGAAACTGACTCTTCAACGCAGGTATGACCGGGCAAGGTTTTTTCTCCTGTAAGCTGTCTTGATGGCTCCAGTTGAAGGTGTTCCAGCGGAAAGGGCCTTTTTGGGAGGCGGACATCCAGAGTAGGCGCTTTGCCCGTGTCATAGCTACATAGAGGAGGCGGAATTCTTCTGCGGCTTTGAGTTGTCCTGCTTGTTCCCAGGCAAGGGGTGCTACTGGCGGTACTTGACCGTGGAGATGGGCGCGAATTTGCGCCCTAGCTACTTCTGCTAAGGTAAAATCACCCAAAAACTGGGCAGCTGTTGGCACCCAAGGACTACCAGGAATGCTATCCTCGTGCAAAAACGGGATAAACACGTAATCCCAATCTAGCCCTTTGGCTTTGTGCATGGTGATGATGGTGACTTGACCGGAACGGATATAACGAGCGTCTGTGTCTTCAGTTTCTACGGGTTCAAATCGTTCCGAGTTTACAATTTCACTTAGTACCTCTAGTGTGGCACTCATAGAACTGTTGCCAGAGGTAGCGATCGCAATTCGTTCTGCTAATTTATCTGCTGTGGCTAGCTCGGATTGGCCATATTTTAAGGTTAGCGCCAGGAAAGTTGGCAGTTGGTACTGCGGCAGTTCTAGGCGGGCGCGAAGTAAACTGCGACAGTAACGCGCCGCCTGCTGCACTGGTGGTGTCTGTGCTGGGTCGAGGGGGCCTGGATAGAGAAATTGCTCTGGGAAGGTGGCGAGGGCGTTCAGGTCTTGGGTGGGAATTAGTTCGCGTTTGACGAGGACTTCTAGTGCGGCTTTTAAGTAGTCTGGGGAATGAGGGCGGTCGAGAAATTGCAGCATGGCGAGGATTTCAGCGGGAACGCGGGAGTGGCGATCGCTTTCTCCTACCTCGAACACTTTAATATCGTGCTGACGTTCCAGATAATCTAGTTTCTCTTTAACAAATCGGGCTTGCCGATTTTCCCGCACCAAAACAGCTGCCCGACTATTTGGGGTTTTCCCAAATAATTCAATAACTCGCTCTCCTATTAACTCGACTGTATGATAAACATCGCGGGGACTATAAATTTCTAGTCCCCGACCTGTGGCGCTAGGGTTGGCATCAGTTTGCGGATCGCCTGCATCAACGGGGCGAATTTCTTGCTCACGAAACGGGAGTTCGGCTGTTGGTTGTTTGTTGTCTCTTGTTCGTTGTCGGTTGACTGCTGCCGATTGTTGATTCACCCAGCTTAGGACAAAGTTAGCGGCGGCGATGACGATGGGGGTACTACGACCAGCTCGATCCATTGTTGCCAAGCGGTTGAGGTGCTGGCAATCTTCGCAGAACCGCCGGAAATAAATTGGGTCGGCTGGCGTGAAGGTGGAGTTGATGGCTTGGTTAGGATCTCCTACCCGCACCAAATTAAGATTGTAGAGACGGGATACATCGCTCTGGTTTGAATCTAAGGCGGTTGGGTAATCTGTAGTAGCGAGAATTTCTAACAGCTGACTCTGGAGGGGGCTGGAGTCTTGGGCTTCGTCTTCAAAGACGGCAAAAACTTGATTCTGCCACAATTGGCGGGCGCTGTCGTTTTTCAGTACGCGCAGTGCGCCTAAAATCATTTCGTCGTAGTCGATTAAGTCACGCGATCGCAATAATGCTTGATACTGCTCGTACAATCCAGCTGCTACGCTCAAAATCCCATAATCATCCGGTGTCTGCCTCGCCAATGCCCACAAATCTTGCGGCAAGAGACCAGAACTTTTCGCTTCGTGAATCACTGTGTTGGCGATGCTAGGCAGCACCTCAGTCCGTAAAACTGCCTGACGGCGCAACCGCTCCGTTTCTTCCCCATCAAATTGAATGCCTTCTAGCAGCGTCCCGTAGCGCCCATGATTGGCAGAAATCCATCGCTCTACACACTCTCGAATTAACCGATGACTTTGGTTAGGAGAAACCACCGTCGCCGTTTCCAAATTCAAACCCGATAACTCTGGATGGCGAGTGGCAATATTCAGCGCCAAACCGTGTAAAGTATGGACAATAAAGCCTGTTTGTGGTAATAGTAAATCTTCCCGGAGACACTGACGAATTTTCGCTTTGATATTAGCAGCAGCGGATCGGGTAAAGGTGACGATGACTAAATAGCGTCGCGTATGCAGTTGTTCGCGAGCGATCGCTAAAGCAGCTGCTACTGCCATCCCCGTTGATTTACCTGCGCCAGGGACAGCAGAAACCGCCAACGGCCCAGAACGCCAGTCAGCCATGCTTTGCTGCCCTTCCCGCAGCCCTTCGCGGAGTCGCAGCATCGCCTCCTCCCGCACAGGTGCAATAGACGGCTGGGGTGTACCATCGGGTGAAATTAGATTATCGTCGTTCATGGAAGGATGGCTAATGGCTAATGGCTAATGGCTGATGGCTTTTGAACAAGCGAGCAATTAGCAATGGACAACGGACAAACATGAATCAATCTATTAATTTCTTTCTACATTATTTAGCGCTGGCTGCGGTAATTGGTGTGGGAGCTGCTTTGCGGTTTTGGCATCTCGACCTGAAACCTCTTTGGTTGGATGAGGTAATTACGGCGTTATTTAGCTTGGGACGCACCTATGATGACGTACCGCTAAATGAGGCTTTTCCCCTATCAACATTAGAGCAAATTTTCACGCTTAACCCAGAAGTCACATGGTCGGAAATTGCACAAACACTTGCTACTCAGTCTACCCATCCTCCCTTATTTTTTTGCTTAATGCACAGCTGGCTTTCCTGGTTAAACTCAGTTGATGCCGATGCTTTAAAGTCGTGGGTGTGGGCTGTGCGATCGCTTCCAGCAATATTTGGAGTAGTTGCGATCATGGCAATTTACTGGCTGGGTAGCGTCGCTTTCTCCAGAACTACTGGTTTAATTACCGCCGCTATAATGGCTGTTTCCCCTTTTGGAGTTTACCTTTCCCAAGAGGCAAGACACTATACTTTGCCAGTATTACTAATTACCTTAGCTCTCTTAGGATTAATTCAAATCCAGCAAAACCGGGAAAAGGGTATTTCAACACAAGTGCTAGTTTGTCTAGCGTGGGGAATATTTAACAGCATTGGTTTCTACGTCCACTACTTTTTTATCCTGGCTTTCATCGCCCAAATCTTCGCCCTCGTTATCATGCAAGTTACAAGGCTTCATGGGATATCCCCAACCTCCTTTAACGATGGACGCGGCAAAACTAAGAATATAAGACTCTTATTTTTACCTCTTGCCTTTGCTTGCTTGCCTTTTTTATTTTATCTGCCGTGGCTGCAAGTTTTAATGGCACATTTTAACCGTCCAGAAACCAGTTGGCTACCTTCTCCACATAATATTGCTCCCCTATACCAAACTCTTGTTGGTTGGCTGTTGATGGTGGTTTCTCTACCAGTAGAAAATCAACCCCTCTGGATTGCAGTTACTAATGGAGTGCTGATGCTTCTATTTGGTACGTGGCTCTTAAAATACGTTATTTTTGATGCTTTCAGGGTAGAGTCAAAATTTATTGCCAATATAAGTCGTTATTGGGCAATTTTGACTTTTGTCATTTTCAGCCTATGTGTGCTGCTGCAATTCTTCGCTGTTATCTACTTTTTGGACAAAGATATTACTATCGCTCCTCGTTATAACTTTGTTTATTATCCAGCTATGTGCGCTATTCTAGGAGCTATTTTAGCTATCAGGCTAAACAAAATAAAAAGCAAAAAAACAAGACGTAACGCCAATTTTGTTTTTATATTTTATTTCTTAATTTCCTTTATAAGTTGTGTTTTTGTAGTATTCAACCTAACCTTTCAAAAACCCTTTAACCCACAACGAGTCGCCCAGAACATGAACATAGAACCTGATGCTGGGTTGATGGTTGTGGTGGGATACGACAGTTCTCAGGATGTAGCGTTGGGATTAAGCTTTGCACTAGCACTCGATAAAATACGGACACCTAATGTAGAGGCTTTAGAGTCGAAGCGATCGCCTGAAAATGAAAAAGCATATTTTGCTTTCTTAGATAGGAAAACTGGTTATGATAACGTTTGGCAAGAGCTGTCTGTGATCCAAACTCCCTTAGAAAAACCGCTCAACTTATGGGTAGTTGCCCCTGGACTCAAGCGGAGGGATTATCCTCAAGATTTAGCGCTTTCTGATAAATACACTTGTAACATTGACCCGACTGAACATTATCGGATCGGGGTTCCGTATCAACTGTATCGGTGTCGTTAGTTCTAATGTTTATTCGGTGATTAAAATAGTTTTTTTCGGAGTCTAGGCATCCCAATTATGAATCTTTGCTCTTTGCCACCAGCCCTACAACCAGGGGATTTGCTACGAGTAATTGCCCCCAGTGGCGCAATGCGTGAAGTTGAGGCGTTTGAAAAGGGTGTGGAGATATGGCGATCGCGTGGCTATCAAGTAAAAGTAGATGATAATGTGAGCGATCGCTATGGCTACCTTGCTGGAACAGATGAGAACCGTCGTCGCCAGTTGCAAGAAGCATGGCATGACCCAGAATGCAAGGGTATCCTTTGTGCTAGAGGCGGTTACGGTAGTGCCAGATTATTAGAAGATTGGACTTGGCAAGCCAGGGACAAGGAAGCCCCAATCCCCAATCCCCAATCCCCAATCCCCACTCCCAAGTGGTTAATCGGCTTTTCTGATGTTACAGGCTTGCTATGGAGTCTTGGCAAGGAGGGGATTGCAGGCGTTCATGGGCCGCTGTTGACGACGATTGCAGCTGAGCCTGAGTGGTCAAAACAGCGACTATTTGACTTAGTAGAAGGACGTTCTGTAGAACCTTTGAAAGGTACAGGTTGGGGTGGTGGCCAAGTAAGTGGCATTTTGCTACCAGCAAATCTGACAGTAGCGACGCATTTTTTAAACACACCGATACAACCTGAACTTGATGGCGTTATTTTGGCACTGGAAGATGTGACTGAAGTTCCTTACCGCATCGACAGATTGCTGACACAATGGCGACTTTCTGGCGCTTTTAAGAAAGTTCGAGGAATTGCTTTGGGACGCTTTAGCCGATGTGAGGCTCCGCCTAATATTCCTAGTTTGACAATTGAGGAAGTTTTGCGCGATCGCTTGTCTCTTCTCAACATTCCTATTGTCTCCGATCTGCCTTTTGGTCATGATGGTTGCAACGCAGCTCTACCTATAGGAATACTCGGTTTACTAGACGCAGACAAAGGCCTTTTAAGCTTATGCTCCTAGTATGAAGAAGTTTTGCTTAATGTGATATGACAAAATAATGTCTGGTAAGTTTTTTCAAACACTTGCGACAACCTTTGCGGTCAAACGTATACTTACTGTGCCAATCCCAACCGCTTTGTCAAAGCAGGAGAATATAACTATGACATTAGCACTGGTGAGCTAAAGCCAAGAATGGTTGCAACTCAAAACCCAACTACTCAAGCCACAGTCACAGATATCAGAAAACAACGCCTAGAAAAAGAGTTTGGATTGACAGTTATGGACAATTGTCCGGCTGCAAGGACTTCTTTAGTTGTCGTGTCTTATCTCGAAGGCGGACAAACGTATACATACTGTGCCAATCCCAACCGCGTTTTCCCCGCAGGCGAGTACAGCTATAACCCCAACTCTCGCACTCTAGAAGCTGCTAGAAAACAGCAGCAATGCACGGTGGAAATCGGTGGCATCTGCCTGGTTAGGTAAAAAAAGGGGGATTAGCTGTTAGTCTGTCAACGGCTAGTGGCGAATAGAGATTTTAGATTTTGGGTTGTCGAGAGCGGAAATAGTCTAAACGTCCATCCGAGAGTGATAAGCTAAACGAATGTGTTTAATAAAGTCTTTAGGTGAAGTGTAGATGACCGTTGCAACCCAAGTACCGTATCTGCTGCGGGCAGCTCGTGGAGAAGTTTTAGACCGTCCGCCAGTGTGGATGATGCGGCAGGCGGGTAGATATATGAAAGCTTATCGGGATTTAAGAGATAAGTATCCCGCGTTCCGCGATCGCTCTGAAAAAGCAGAACTCGCTATCGAAATCTCGCTACAACCGTTTCGCGCCTTTGAGCCAGACGGGGTAATTTTATTTTCCGATATCTTAACCCCCCTGCCGGGACTCGGCATTCCCTTTGATATCATCGAAAGTCGTGGACCAGTAATCGATCCGCCCATTCGCTCTTTGGAGCAAATCGATAAATTGCATCCCCTGGAACCTGAGGAATCTCTGCCTTTCATCCGCGAAATTTTGCAAACTTTGCGTCAAGAAGTCGGAAATAAGGCAACTGTGCTAGGTTTTGTCGGTGCGCCTTGGACGCTGGCGGCGTATGCAATTGAAGGCAAAAGCTCGAAAGACTACACGATTATCAAGAGCATGGCTTTCACAGAGCCAGCAATGCTGCATAAATTTTTGGGCAAATTAGCAGACTCGATTGCTACTTACGTCCGCTACCAAATCGACTGCGGCGCTCAAGTTGTCCAGATGTTCGACTCTTGGGCGGGGCAACTTAGTCCTCAAGACTACGAAACTTTTGCATTACCATATCAGCAACAAGTTGTCAAGCAGGTGAAGGCAACTCATCCAGATACCCCACTGATCTTATACATTAATGGCAGTGCTGGGATACTTGAGAGGATGGCACAATCCGGCGTAGATATCGTCAGCGTAGACTGGACGGTGGATATGGCTCAAGCAAGGGCAAGACTTGGCTCTGATATGGGAGTGCAGGGAAATATGGACCCGTGCGCCTTATTTGGCTCGAAAGAGTTCATACGCGATCGCATTTTAGACACGATTCGCAAAGCCGGGAAAAAAGGTCATATCATGAACCTCGGTCACGGAGTTTTACCCAGCACCCCGGAAGAAAACGTGGCATTCTTCTTTGAAACTGCCAAATCAGCTAAGAGCTAATAGCTAAGAGCTATTAGCTTCACGATTAGCTCTTAGCTCTTAGCAACTTACTAATGACTAACCCCTTATGACCCCGAAGCGGATTTTGGTGACTGGTGCGAGTGGCTGCATTGGTCACTACATTAGCGAAAGCCTGATTCAAAACACAGAACACGAGCTGTATCTGCTGGTCAGAAACCCAGATAAACTAGGAATTGACTACGAAGCAAGACCGGGCGTTACCATCCTGCACTATGACCTGCGAGAAGTTGAGCGAATAGGCGATTTGCTCAAGACAATGGATGTTGCAGTTTTGGCAGCTACCGCTTGGGGCGGGTCGCAAGAGGTGTTTGATGTTAACGTTATCAAAACCATCCGGTTGTTGAACCTGCTTGACCCAGCAGTGTGCAAACAAGTAATTTACTTTTCCACCGCCAGCGTCCTCGACCGTTCCAACGAACCACTCAAAGAAGCGTCACAACTGGGGACAGACTATATCCGTTCTAAGTATGACTGCTTGCAGCGGTTATCGAAACTAGCGATCGCACCCCGCATCACTACCCTGTTTCCCACCCTGGTACTCGGAGGAGATACCAACAAACCTTACTCCCATCTTTCCTCCGGTTTGCCAGGAGTAGCCAAGTGGATAGACATGATTCGCTTTTTCAAAGCTGATGGCAGCTTCCACTTTATCCATGCGCGGGATATTGCGACTGTGGTGCAATACCTCATCGACCATCCCCCAAAACCTGGAGAACCGCGACAGTTAGTTTTGGGACAGGAAGCGCTGACGGCAAATCAAGCCGTAGAAGAAGTCTGCGCCTATTTGGATAAAAAGATTTATTTCCGCGTGCCTTTGACTCTCTCACTTGCTGATTTATTGATTGTCTTGTTCCGAATTCAGATGGCACCTTGGGATCGATTTTGCTTGCGCTACCGTAATTTCACCTACCAAGATCCCGTAAACCCAACTACCTTTGGTCTGCCGAATTACTGCGCCACCTTCACCGACGTGCTGAAAATTAGCGGAGTCGAGAGAAAACCGCCCGCAATTAAAGGTGAGTAGACACTCAAGAAGGCTTTTTTAACGCCAAGATAGTGCTGTCGCGCTGCAACCCTTATGGAAAGGCGGCTAGTAACTAGCGAACAAAAACAAGGATTAGATTAAAAACCTATAACCTACCCTTTGCGTTCCTTCGGGCGTACTGCTACCAGGGAGCGTTAAAAAAACAATTATATTAACCGCAATTTGCCGGATTCAGCTAAACTCTTATGCTATGAATTAGCTAATAGCTAAAAAATTACAAGAGTGTGAGGGTTTAGATTCAATGAGAGTTTTATTAGTTTATCCTCTTTTTCCTAAAACATTTTGGTCTTACGAGAAAATTCTGGAATTAGTCAACCGTAAGGTTTTGCTACCGCCGTTGGGTTTAGTGACCGTGGCGGCAATCTTACCGCAAGAATGGGAATTTAAACTGGTAGACCGAAATATTCGCCCTGTGACAGACGCAGAGTGGGAATGGGCAGATGTGGTAATTCTCTCCGCCATGATTGTCCAAAAGCCAGATTTACTTGACCAAATCCGGGAAGCCAAGCGGCGCGGTAAACTGGTGGCGTGCGGTGGCCCTTATCCAACTTCTGTACCGGAAGAAGTCCAAGAGGCGGGTGTAGATTTCCTGATTTTAGATGAAGGGGAAATTACTCTGCCGATGTTTGTCGCAGCAATTAAGCGCGGCGAAAAATCGGGCATTTTCCGCGCCGTCAATGGGGAAAAACCAGATGTCACGACAACTCCAGTTCCCCGCTTTGATTTGCTAGAATTTGATGCTTACGATTCGATGTCGGTGCAGTTTTCGCGGGGTTGTCCCTTCCAGTGCGAATTTTGCGACATCATTGTGCTATATGGTCGCAAACCCCGCACTAAAACCCCAGCGCAACTTTTGGCAGAGTTGGAGTATCTCTACCAACTGGGATGGCGGCGCGGTGTGTTTATGGTGGATGACAACTTTATTGGGAATAAGCGCAATGTCAAGTTATTTCTCAAGGAGTTGAAAGTCTGGCAAGCTGAACACAAATATCCTTTCAAATTTAATACGGAAGCTTCTATCGATTTGGCGCAAGATCCCGAATTGATAGAGCTGATGGTTGAGTGTTATTTTGATGCTGTGTTTCTGGGAATTGAAACGCCAGATGAGGAAAGTCTGTCGATGACGAAGAAATTCCAAAATACGCGCAGTTCCCTAGCTGAAGCTGTGGAAATGATTACACGCGCCGGGTTACGACCGATGGCTGGGTTTATTATTGGTTTTGATGGCGAGAAAAAAGGTGCAGGCGATCGCATTGTCCGATTTGCCGAACTGACTGCTATCCCTACCACAACTTTTGGAATGTTGCAAGCCCTCCCCAATACAGCTTTGTGGTACCGGCTAGAGAAAGAAGGGCGACTGGTGGGCAAAGAAGGCAACCTCAACCAGACCACTTTGATGAATTTTATCCCGACGCGCCCTGTAGAAGATATTGCCAGAGAATATGTCGAGGCATTTAGCGATTTGTATGAACCCAGTCGCTATCTGGATCGCATCTATCGCTGTTTCCTAATGCTAGGCGCACCAAAAGTAAAAGCCCCCTTCAAAATGCCCAGCCTGATAGATTTGAAGGCACTTTCGATTGTAGTCTGGCGTCAGGGCTTCAAACGCCAGACTCGCTGGAAATTCTGGCATCATTTGTTTAGCATCATTAAAAACAACCCGGCAGTATGGGAACATTACCTCACCGTCTGCGCCCACAATGAGCATTTCATGGAGTATCGGCAAATTGTTCGCGACGAAATTGAGGCTCAATTAGTTGAATATCTAGCACCCCTGACAAAACAGAAAACGGAAGTTTCTGAGGTGAAAATTAAGCCAGAAGAGTCATTAGTTAGTAGCCATTAGTTATAGGGACACGGGCCGCCGTGTCCCTACCAAAAACTAAGAACTAATGACTAATGAATAATGAATTTAAATAAAGTGAGGATGGACATTTCATGCGAATTTTACTTTTATATCCGCTATTTCCCAAAAGTTTTTGGTCTTTTGAAAAAACCTTAGCTTTGCTAAATCGCAAAGCTATGCTACCACCTTTAGGTTTAGTAACTGTAGCGGCAATTCTCCCCCAAGAGTGGGAGTTTAAGCTAGTAGATAGAAATATCCGCCAGGTAACTGAAGCTGAGTGGGAATGGGCAGAGTTGGTGATTCTCTCAGCAATGATTGTCCAGCAGGAAGATTTTATCGACCAAATTCAAGAAGCAAAAAGACGCGGTAAAGCTGTTGCAGTAGGCGGCCCTTATCCAACAGCTTTACCCAAAGAAGCAGAAGCGGCTGGTGCAGATTATTTGATTTTGGATGAAGGGGAAATTACTCTGCCGATGTTTGTGGAGGCAGTTCAACGGGGCGAAACTGGTGGTATTTTCCGGTCTGGGGGAGAAAGGCCAGATGTCACCATTACGCCTATTCCCCGCTTCGATTTACTGGAGTTTGACGCTTATTCGGAGATGTCAGTCCAGTTTTCTCGCGGGTGTCCTTTTCAGTGCGAATTCTGCGACATTATTGTTCTCTACGGACGCAAACCCCGGACAAAAGCCCCAGCCCAATTAATAGCTGAATTAGAACGCCTTTATGAGTTGGGTTGGCGACGCAGCATTTTCATGGTGGATGACAACTTTATTGGGAATAAGCGTAATGTTAAGTTGTTCCTAAAAGAGTTGCAACCTTGGATGGTTGAACATCAGTATCCTTTCTCTTTTGCCACAGAAGCATCAGTTGATTTGGCAAAAGATCAAGAACTGATGGATATGATGGTTCAGTGTAATTTCGGGGCGGTGTTTTTAGGAATAGAAACGCCCGATGAGGACAGTTTAGCGCTAACGCAGAAGTTTCAAAATACACGAGATTCTTTGAGCGATTCTGTAGAGGCGATCGCGCGTTCGGGGCTGCGGGTGATGGCAGGGTTTATTATTGGCTTTGATGGCGAAAAACCGGGAGCAGGCGATCGCATTGTCCAATTTGTCGAGAAAACCTCAATTCCCACAGCCATATTTAGTATGCTGCAAGCTTTACCCGATACCGCCCTCTGGCATCGGCTAAAGAAAGAAGGACGACTGCGGACAGAATCAGCTAACATCAATCAAACCACATTGATGAACTATGTCCCGACTCGTCCCTTAGAAGAAATTGCCCGCGAATATATCAACGCCTTCTGGACACTGTACGATCCAGAGCGTTTTCTAGACCGTACTTACCGTCACTTCCGCATTTTAGGAGAAGCAACTTATCCTAACAAAGGAAAACGTCCCAAAAAGAAACTAGATTTGGTGGTAATTCGGGCGTTTCTCACAATTTGTTGGCGACAAGGTGTTGTCCGCAAAACTCGCTTCAAGTTCTGGCGCAACCTGTTTAGTATGTATCGCCATAATAAGGGCGGAATCAGCAGCTATTTAGCTGTGTGCGCTCAAATCGAGCATTTTGTGGAGTATCGCCAGATTGTCAAAGAGCAGATTGAAGCTCAGTTGGCTGATTTTATGGCAGAGGAAGCAAAACTGCAAAAACTCCCACAAGAGGTAAAAACTCCTGTGAGTGCGTAATGCAAAATCGTTCATTTTAATTTTTTGGGGTGCGTTACCAGCAATCGCTTAACGCATCCTAAGCATTTGATGTACGCAGAAAACGCGATCGCTCTCACCAAATAGTATGTACATTTGAAAGTTGAATTCTGCGATCGCGGCTGATCAGGGGTACACCATCTCAGCAATTCATAGATTCCTCTATGATGTCTTGAAACCAGTTTAAGAAGCGATCGCCCAAAGCCTCCAACGAATACTCCGCTTCCGCTTGTTGACGACAGGCTAGGCGGTCAATTTGATCCAATCGTCCAATTGCCTCTACTAAACCTTCCACCCTATCCGGTTCCACCAAAAAGCCCGTTTTCCCATCTTGGATAATTTCAGTCGGGCCACCTCGACTGTAGGAAATTACTGGCACCCCACAAGCCAACGCCTCAATTACCACATTGCCAAACGCTTCCACCCAGCGAGGAGTCATCAACAGCGCCCGACATTTGCCTAATTCTTGCTGCATTTGGGCTGTAGGGAAAAATCCCACATATTCCACGGGAGCATCGGGATACTCTTGACAAATCTGCTGCCAGTATGCTTCATCCTGCATCTTTCCCAATATTTTCAGGGGGATGCCAGTTATATTCGCAGCTGCGACAGCATCCTCCAAACCTTTTTCGGGAGCGATTCGACCCAGCCAAGCTAAGGCAGGTGAGGGTTCTTTGACAAAATCATACAGGGATAGATCCAGTCCACCACCCAGAATCCGACACTGCTGGGCAAAAGGAAACGTTTCTGCCTGGGTGCGAGTGTAGACACCAATAGTACCGGGAAACTCGACAGCAACCTTTCCAGCGATTTGATCCATTGCATCGGAGAGGGAACCCATACTGATGAAATGCGCGATCGCGCACTCAAAAAATGGTGTCAGGTAAAACGGCAACCAATCGTAGGCAATGTTGAAAATCAGATCGTAATCAGCCTGCACTTGCCGCGCGTAGTCGCACATATTGCCTAATACCGAATTTTCCGGCATGACAATCGGCGTACTGCGTCCCTGACTCTGAGCCGTCGTTTGGAGTTCTCCAGCAATCTCGACAATGGGAATCTCCCCTAAGACAGATCCTTGGGGAGCGACAATTTTTAGACTATGACCCCGCCGGATCATCTCTTGGGCAACGTTAAGCAGCGTTAGTTCGACACCTCCCCCTAGCCCTGTGCCAAGAGCGCCAACTGGGGTTGAGAGCAATAACAGTTTCAAAGAGCGTTGAATGTGTTTTGGGTTGAGTTCTGAGTTATTTTAATTCAATCAAAACTCTATTGCGATCGCTCGTCTGATTTGTCTTCAGGGGAATTAGGCAAAGCTGCCTTATTCTCGGCACCAGGGATACTGCGAATCCGATTTAACTGACCCATAGCCCACCGCGCTGTTTCCTGAACATCGGAATTTTGATCCTCAGCAGCAAGGCGCAACAGCTGGCTAACTTGGGAAATCGTGTCATAGATTCTCGTCAAATCGCGAATCGCATTTTTCCGCACTTCCGGGCTTTCATCTTGCAATGAAATTGCCAGCGCCCGATTCATGGGTTTGAGAGTGCGCGTGCCAATTTGCGATAGAGCCTCCAATATTAAGCCGCGTTGCTGGGAATCTGAATCCATCAACAGATCCACTAATGGCTGTACTGCCCTAGAGTCTCCCCGTTGCGCCAGTTCCCAAATTGCCTTGCGTCGCTTTGTCAGATCGTTTCCCTGTAAATCTTTGACTAATTCCTCAACAATGTCGATTTTAGCCAGGCGAGTAGTTTCCCTGATAGGCGGTATTGTTTCTTTGGGCGGCTGGGGAGTTATTCCCTCGTCTGGATGACGTTTATCTGAAACGGTAAAAACAGAGGAATGAAAGCCGTTTTTGCTGTCGTTTTCTAGCGGTTGAATGTGGGTGTCGATGCCATTATTACTGGCATTTTCCAAGTCTAGATAACTGATTTCATCGGATAGTTCATCAGATGAGGCTTCTGGCTCCTCTTCGTGCCTAGTAGCGTTTTTCAACCATGACACAAAGAAGTACACTGCCAACCCTACCCCAGCAGATGCTAAAATCAAGCCCAGCACCCACAACAGAAAATTAGGGCGAGGTTTTGCCGCTTTGGGTTTTTGTGTAGGCGATGGTTTGGGCTGTGCAGCTAGAGATGTCTTGATATTCTCCCTAGTTGTTGAGCCAGCAACGCCATCAGCCGCTAACCCGGCAGATGTTTGAAATTTGGAAACTGCAACCGCTGTAGTTCGCCCATAGACTCCATCAACTGCCCCGTCGTAGTGTCCCAAACGCTTGAGTGCCTTTTGTAATTCGGCTACTTCCAAGCCTTGAGAGCCAACTGTGAGGACAGGTTGGGCGTCTGCGGCGTTTGGAGAACTTGCCTGAGCTAATTCTATGGATTGCGAACGGGTTGGTAAAGTAGCGATCGCTTGCTCAACACCTGAAAAGTTTTTGCCTGAAATGGGGATAAAACCCAGACAGGTGACAGATGTGACTAGAAGCAACGTTGAGCGATAGAGTATCATTTTGGGGAAACCTGTCTAAGCGATCAAAACCCGACAAGATCCTTTGCTAAGAGTTTTTTCTTTAGCTTCCAGTGCCAGCATGAAATTATAATTTCTATACAGTTAGTAAGCTTTTTATCCGCAAGATTTGGGGAAAAAGCTCGTTTGGTGGAATTGAAAATGATGCGCCGATCATAGCAAAAACTATTAATTTGCTCTCACATATTAACTTCTGCTTGGGAGCGATCATCTTCATTCCTACCGATTTTGCCACATCTCGGCTTCAGATTCTTTCAATTTTATCGGCAGCGACGCATAGGGTCGTTGTTCTGCGGCACCTAACAGGGGAATTTGCTCCTCAGACGTGGTTTCCTCACCGGAGACAATAGCCTCAACAGATGTGGATGATGAAGAGGAAGCCCAGAAGCTGCGATCGCTCCACTTTTGGGCTAGTGTCTCCCGCTGATTAATTAGATATATACTCACCAGGGTAAGACTGACTCCTGCCCACTGGAGGGGAGTCAGAACTTCTGACAACAGCAGGTTGCCAAAGAGTAGGGCAAACACTGGTGTCAGAAAAGTTAGAGAACTGAGACTGGTAAGACTGCCACTAGAGGCAAAGTAAAAGAATAAACCGTAAGCGATCGCGCTGCCAAATATTGTCGAATAGCTCAACGCCAGCCAGCCTAAGCTATCTAAATGCACCCACTGCTGGGTTTCTCCAATACCAGACAGCGCAAATAAAGGCAACCCGCCCAAAATCATGTGCCATCCTGTTGCCATCACCGGGTCGGCATATTGGCACACCTTCCTAATTGTCACCGTTCCCACAGCCATAGACAGCGCCGCCAACAGCATTAGCCACTGCCCATTTTCAAATAGATGCACCAAAGACGCTAAATTTAGCGTCTCTACCATCGATTGGGCGATCGCGTTTGGGTGTGAAAGATTGAAAATCCACTCTTGGGGCAACCCAATCAAACTAATACCCAGCACTCCCACTAATAATCCCAGCCAACCCCACAAACCAATGGTTTCACCAAACAACCAGCACGATAGCAAAGCTACTGCCAGCGGTTGAGAGTCAATCATTACCGATCCCAACCCCGCACCAGTTCTCACTAATCCCAGAGCCAAAAATCCCTGAAACAAAGCGCCATCAACCAAGGCAAACAAGCTAATCCACAGCCATGCACTAATACCTTTTGGTTGAGGTTTCCCCATCAAAAAGCCTGCTACCAATACCAAAAGACCCGCAGGCACCAACCGCACACCAGCCATAAACAAAGGTGTCGTGTTTGGGATAACGCCTTTCATCGCTACCATAGCCGTTCCCCAGAGAAAAAACGGGGCAATTAGTAGCAACGGTGCGAACGGGATTTTGGATTCTGTGTATTTTAGCTGCATAGAAGGGCTGAGGATGGGGAATTGGGGATTGGGGATTGGGAAAAAGTCTTACCTAGTCCCCAGCCCCCAATCCCCTTATTGTACTTAATATGTATTTCTGTTAAGCAACTTATATGAATTGTTGTGAGGATTACAAAAAAATATATATTTGCTATAAAACACCAGCTATGTTAGAGGAGAAATGGAAATAGACAAACAAGCCTAGGCACCAGTAGCCCACATAAACAGATGCGGATCGTGCAAACTAGAGAAAGGATCGGCATTTGTGTGGAAACGCTTACTGTTTCTAGGATTTGCTCTTTTACCTAACTCGGCTCATCCAATAATTCAAGATTCATTGCTTGACTGCTCATGATCTGGCCTTTTAAGCCCAAATTTCAAAAACAAATTGCTCGGATTGAAGTTACAGGCGCGATCGCTGCTGCCACCCGCAAACGGGTTTTGGAAGCTCTGAAAACCATTGAAGAACGACGCTTTCCCGCCTTACTGCTTCGCATAGATAGTCCAGGCGGCACTGTTGGCGATTCGCAAGAAATCTACGAGGCGCTCAAACGTCTGCGCCAGAAGGTCAAGATTGTTGCCAGCTTCGGCAATATCTCGGCATCCGGAGGAGTCTACATCGGCATGGGAGCCGACCACATCGTCGCCAACCCAGGCACGATTACTGGCAGTATCGGTGTAATTCTGCGAGGAAACAACCTGGAGCGCTTGCTAGAAAAAATCGGCGTATCTTTCAAGGTGATCAAATCCGGCCCCTATAAGGATATTTTGGCTTTTGACCGGGAACTTACAGAGCCGGAAGAGAACATTCTCCAAGATTTGATTGACAACAGTTATCAGCAGTTTGTCGAAACGGTTGCTGAGGGGCGAAAATTAGCAACAGAAAAAGTTAAAAGCTTTGCTGATGGTCGCATTTTTACTGGAGCGCAAGCTTTAGAACTGGGCATCGTAGACAGACTCGGAACTGAGGAAGACGCACGCCGCTGGGCAGCAGAATTGGTGGGTCTTGACCCGGAGAAAACCAAGTGTTTCACTATTGAAGAACGCAAACCCTTTTGGAATCGCGTGGTATCAAGTAAAGTTCAGGGGGTATCTGGTCTATCAGCTGGGATAGACTGGTTAGAATTTGAACTATCTACCAGTGGCCAGCCGTTGTGGCTATATCGACCATAGTTAGTGCTGAGTGTTGAGTGTTGAGTAAATTAAAACTCAGACGGGATATATCGCGTCTGGAACAACTCAAAACTTAAAACTATTTTAATATTCGGAGGACTTTTGCGTGGAGTGGCGAGTTAGAGCGATTCGCGGGGCAACGACTGCCTCAGAAAACACCGTTGAGGCGATGCGAGAAGTGGTGACAGAACTGCTGGATGAATTGGAAAAGCGAAATCAACTGCACCCAGATGAGATTATCAGTGCTACGTTCTCGGTTACTCGTGATTTAGATGCTGTCTTTCCCGCAGCGATCGCTCGTTCTCGTCCTGAATGGGACAATGTTCCCCTGTTAGATGTTCAACAAATGCACGTAGAGGGCGGACTGGAACGCTGCATCCGTTTCCTAATCCACGTCAATCTTCCAGCTTCTCACCCCCCCATTCACCATCCCTATCTGCGCGGTGCCAAAACCCTAAGACCAGATTGGGCGTTAGTAATAGGTAATAGGTAATTGGTAATTGGTAAATAGGAAAATATTTTTCCCAATCCCCAATCCCCATTAGCTAACACTTTTTTTGTGAAAGCGGATACCCAAAAAAACGTCGTAGAGGAAGCTCCGGAAATCTTTTCCTTGCAGCAGTCCTAGGGATTGATGACAGCCTTTTTCGTCTAACAGTGGCTTGGTGGCGTAATAAGCGTTCTGGTAGTTGTACCAGGGGATAGCAGGCCACAAATGATGAATTAGATGGTAGTTCTGCCCCATAATCAGCACGTTGAGAACTGAATTGGGGTAAACTCTGGCATTTTTCCAGCGATCGCGCTCTTGATGCGGACGATGCGGTAGATAATCAAAAAACAATCCTAGTGCCAATCCCACCACGGCAGCCGGTATGAACCAAAAATTCAGAATGTAGCCTAAAAAGTGATACTGAATTGAGATATAGAAAATAGACCCGACAAACAAGCGGCTTAAAAACCATTCCCAAAGTTCATGCTTGCGCCACAGCTGCCGTTGAAAGAAAAATATCTCGTGGTACAAAAAGCGTACCGGAATTAACCACAGGGGCCCTCCCGTAGAAACGTAATGATCCGGGTCGTTTTCCGGGTCATTCACATGAGCATGATGCTGCAAATGCACCCGCGTAAACACCGGGAAGGCAAAGACTAACATCAGCGCACTGCCATGTCCCATGATGGCATTAACTACCCGGTTACGATGGGCAGAATTGTGGCAGGCATCGTGAATCACCGTTCCTGCCATGTGCAGGGCAAGTGTATTAGTAGTAAAACAACACCAGTGAGGCCACTCCCAGAGCCAGTAACCGAAGTTTGAAACTACTAGCATCGCTACGGATGATACAAACATGAGTAGCGTTGGATTGAACTCTCCTGGCGGTTCCAAGTATTCGCGTGGAACTGTCAGCGGCTTTTGTGCCTCCGACATTGGTTTTTTCTCCTTTTATCTTCTATTTAAGGACTGCGCGGGAACTTTAGAGCGGTTTTCCCGTCATTGGTATTTAGGGGACACCGTAGACAATTACCGCTTGCCCGGATTTCTTTCGGGGCAGAGGTTATAGTCGCACCCTCGTAGTATACGCTACAAATGTCCATTTATAAAGATTTGTGAAAATAGCTCATTTTTTAAATGATGCTGCCAATAGTCAAGAAACTTCCTAAGAGGGTTGATATGTCACCACGGCTGTGTAAGTTGGCTTTCGTGCTTGGGTCTTCAGTTTTTCAAAGTCTGGCTTTATCCGTTGGCGTAACAATTCTACTGAGTAGCGGTGAAGCCAATGCTGGTTCTTTGATTCAAGCGCAACTACCAGATGTAGAAGACCAAAAGAAGACATCGCCTGGGGATGTTGAGGTAGAAACCAAGCCTGAGAGTAAAGAGTCTACCACAACCCAACCGGATGCGGAATCAGATAGCAAAACTGCCAACGAGTCGCGATTCACCTGTCAGGTTATGAGCGGGCAGTATACGGTGATGTACCATCCCAAGAGCCAACCAAGTCAATCTTATGCTTGGGCAACTCCGAGTCCTTTAGGCGGTGGTTGGACATCAGAGCGACGCTGTAACGAAATTAGTCGCAGGTTAGAATCTTATAGACCTGATGGTTTGCAAGAGATGCAGGCATCTGTGGAAAACAACTACAACGTTGTTTGTATCACCACCCAGAAAAACCCAGATTGTCGAATTGTGCTGACAGTACCACCGGGACAAGATCCACAACAGACACGCGATCGCGTCTTCCAAAACATTAGCATCGCCGACAGCGGACAGGTGACTCAAGGCGTGAATACTTTTGTCGGCGGTAGGGATGCTCAGATGCTCAGCGACTTATTAAACCTGGGTTTGTCTTCCCTGGGCGGCAATTCCCGAAATCGTCCATCTCAAAATATTAACCTGCGACCTTTCTTAGATCCATCTGACGGTGGTACTGGCACCCAGTTGAGACGAGGAATACCCGCACGATCCAACCCTCGGCTGAATCCCAATAATTTCCGTTAAGGACTGATGCCTGATTTTTGCTTTGGTTGAGAAGCGATCGCTTCTCAACTTCTCAAGCTATTGAGCGCATATTCTCAGAAAGTTAGGATGAAATATTCGCAAGATTTTTTTCCCGACTTTCTAAGAAATTTTCCGCTTTCATAATTTCGTAGAGGTTGACATCTGCTTCCAGAAGGCAGGCGTGACCGCAACGAGGCAAGACAAGCATTTTGGCGTTGGGTAGGACGGAAGCTAAATGTTGAGCCTCAGCTACAGAAGGCAACAAGCGGTCTGCGCCACCAGCGATCACCAGTACAGGTAAGTTAAGGCTACGCAGCTTGCTTTCCTCCATGTGAAAGTCTCTCACTAAGGAAATTCGCCAGATAATAGTTTTCGGCGGTACTGACCGAACGGCATCTAGAAGCGCTTGGCGATCGCTTGGTAAAATTCTTTCCAAATGAGCCAAAAACGGTAAAAGCCAAACTGCTCCCAGACGATAAATTAACTCTGGCACCAAGTGAGTTAGTTGCGATCCCAATCGCAGCCACGGTCTTTGATTAAGAGAAGAAGCTGGGTTAACCAGAATCATCCGGTCAAACAGTTTAGGCGATCGCTGTGCCACTTTCATCGCCAAGCAGCCGCCAAATGACTCGCCGCACAGGTAAACTGACCGATTTGGTTGTTTTTTTAGTTCTGCTTCCACCAGAGCCACTACCTGCTCTGTGAGTTCTTCCCAGCTGGTCAAATCATCGGCGGGTATCGCCAAACAGCGGATATCAAAGCCTGATTCTAATCCAGTCGTTTGCGATCGCAGCAGCTGACCTGTACCATCCATACCTGGAAGGAACACAAACAGCGGGTGATCTTGATTCATCCGGCTGGGGGTAAGGAAACAAGGACGGCTTTTAACTTCTGGCATTTTTTAACGTCCGTTTAAAAAACAACTTGTGAAAAATTAGAATCAGTTGCTAATTGCTCGCTTGTTGAATAGTCAATCTGGTAGGTATTTATCCTCATTCTATGGGATAGCCCCACCCTCTTCCACTAATAACAACCCTGACGCAGTAGATCAGCAATTTCCTGATGACAGTAATTAGACAGATCGGCAACAACTGATTTTGCCTGCTTTCCTTGATATTGTTCCCGCATTTGGGGAGAAATCCAACGCGGACGACCAATTAAAACGTTAGTCCGACGATAAATAACCATCGGGTGCCAGCCGGGGCTGTCGAAAAGCGGCTCTGAACGGTCAAAGAAACTTAACAAACGCAGTGGCACCCCTGAATTGATGGTTTCTTCCAAGGATGCGATCGCCACTGGCAAAACGGCTAAATTCTTCACAGGCGCTCGTAATGCCAGATGAGCAAATCCCCGTTGGAAATCCCCCATTTTATTAGGCGGTGTCACCTGCACCATCGGTTTAGCTCCCTCTGGAAACACCCCAACAACCTGACGATGCTGCAACAGTTGAATCGCCTTCTCAAAAAAACCTTTCTGCCGATGTTCAGGGGCTTCTAAAGGAAAACACCCCAACTGATTAACAATCTCCCGCATCACAGGCACTTGCCCCATATAGTGATGGCAGGCAAAGCGAATCGGACGTTTGATCGCCCCCATCAGTAGCGGTGCATCGATAACACTGCGGTGATTGCTCACAACCAGTACAGGACAGTCATGAGGAACCCGATCCTCATGGTATACATACATCCGCGTCGAGAGAGTCGAGAGCAGAAATTGAGAAATTTGTAAAGGGCTATCTGAAAACATTCTTTAAATGTAAGCAATAATCAACAGGCGTAAGGAAGAGTAGAGCGGATAGTAAAAGGGATGGATGCGATCGCAACGCCACCTTTAACGGGCAAGACTTCCTGTGCTTAGGCTAGAAGCATTTTCCTTACTTCAGTTAGGGTACGGCACTGCCGTCTTCCAACACTTCGCACTCAACCCTTACTTTCCCAACGCCAACTCATTAACTTTTCTTAATACAATTATTAACCTTATTTTCCTGGGGTTTACGAATCTCTTAAGGCAGAACTTTTTAGTAAAGAGTGTTTAAGTGTTCTGGGCAATTTCTTAGCCATAAAGCGTATAATTTTATACTTGCTTAACTAAATTTACTTAAAAACATCTAGAAAAGGTAACGAAAAAATCCAAAATAACCGTACCCTTGGATATGATCGAAAGCAAATAATCTAGTTGTTTTTTATATCTATGAGTGTTAACGATACAAGTAAAAGCACATCTGCTATTACCACACCGCTGTATTATGTGAACGACGTACCCCATATCGGCAGCGCTTATACAACCATAGCTGCGGATGTCGTGGCTCGGTTTGAGCGACTACGCGGCAAATCCGTGTTATTGATTACAGGCACGGATGAGCATGGACAGAAAATTCAGCGGACAGCAGAAACTAATGGACTTGCCCCGCAAGCTCACTGCGACAAAATTGCTGATACTTTCAATACACTTTGGCAAAAGCTTAACATCAAGCCCGACCGATTTATCCGCACCACAAATTCCCGCCATCAAGCGATAGTCAAAGAATTTTTCCAGCGAGTCTGGGAGAAAGGTGACATCTACCTTGGTCAACAAAAAGGTTGGTACTGCGTTGCCTGCGAAGAATTCAAAGAAGAACGTGACCTCCTAGAAGGACACCGTTGCCCTCTGCACCCAAATAAAGAAGCCGAGTGGCGAGACGAACAGAACTACTTTTTTCGACTCTCCAAGTACCAAAGCCAGCTGGAAGAACTTTATCAAAAGCAACCAGATTTTATCCAGCCAGAAAGCCGCCGCAACGAAGTTTTGAACTTTGTCAGCCAAGGACTTCAAGATTTCTCTATCTCGCGAGTAAATTTAGACTGGGGTTTTCCAGTACCAGTCGATCCCAGCCACACCATCTATGTCTGGTTTGATGCCTTGGTTGGTTACATAACAGCATTGCTCGATCCTGATATGGAACCAACACTAGAGAATGCTTTATCCAAGTGGTGGCCGATTAATATGCACCTGATTGGTAAAGACATTCTGCGGTTTCATACAGTTTATTGGCCGGCAATGTTAATGTCAGCTGGTTTGCCTCTACCCGGCCGGGTGTTTGGGCATGGCTTTCTCACCAAAGACGGGCGGAAGATTAGTAAAACTCTGGGTAATACTGTCGATCCGGTCGATTTAGTAAACCGTTACAGCGCTGACGCTATTCGTTACTACTTTCTCAAGGAGATTGAATTTGGACAAGACGGAGATTTTAATGAAACCCGGTTTATCAATACCCTGAATGCAGACTTAGCAAACGACTTGGGAAACTTGCTTAACCGAACCTTAAACATGTTCAAAAAATATTGTAACAACGAGGTTCCCAATTGCTCAGGAGAAGACATTCCCGCTGACAATCAGCTCAAAGCGATTGGCTCTGTTCTAGGTGACAAAGTTACTCAAGCTTATGAATCCTTGGCTTTCAGTCAAGCAAGTGAAGCCATCTTCACTTTGATTCGAGCCTGTAATAAATTTATTGATGAACAGGCTCCCTGGAAGTTATACAAGCAGGGACAACAGCAGGCAGTAGAACAAGTGCTGTATGCTGTTCTTGAATCTGTTAGACTGGCAGCTTATCTACTTTCCCCAATTATTCCCAACATCAGCAACGACATCTACCAACAGCTAGGCTTTTCAATTGACTTTAACAACAAATCGTTAACAGATGTTACAGAACCGTTCGTTACTCATAGCGCTTGGGGAACACTAACTCCAAGACAGAAGTTGGGGGAAGCTAAACCAGTCTTCGCCAGACTGGAACAACCCCAAGCTGTTTCGTCTTAGCTACTAGCTGTTAGCTTTTTTCTGCTGTCTTTTGTCTTTTGTAGCTTAACTAATGACAAATGACAACTGACAGCTAATTACTTTTTTCATAAAAAACCGAGGCATAACAATCATGTTGAATAATTTCACCACTAATGATTCCGTATTCACGCCGGAACAAGTTTTAGAAAATCGGGGTCGGGTTGCCATTTTTATTGATGGATCAAATCTGTTTTATGCAGCGTTGCAGCTGGGGATTGAAATTGACTACACGAAGCTGCTGTGCCGATTAACCGCAGGATCTCGGCTGCTGCGATCTTTTTTCTACACTGGTGTTGACCGCACCAATGAAAAGCAACAAGGCTTTCTGCTTTGGATGCGTCGCAATGGGTATCGCGTCATTGCTAAAGACTTGGTACAGCTGCCTGATGGCTCTAAGAAAGCCAATCTAGATGTGGAAATCGCAGTTGATATGATGGCTTTAGTGGGGTCTTACGATACAGCGGTTCTCGTGAGTGGGGATGGGGATCTGGCTTACGCGGTTGATGCTGTTAGTTATCGGGGTGTCCGGGTCGAGGTTGTGAGTCTGCGTTCAATGACCAGTGACAGTTTGATCAATGTGTCAGACCGTTACATTGACCTCGATGGTATCAAAGAAGATATCCAAAAAACGCCCCGACAAAACTACACTTACCGTCCGCTTTCTGGGATCGGTTTTATGGACGATCAGGAAGAAAGGTAGGGTCAAAGACAAAAAAATAATTGATAGAAAGGCAGAAGGAATGAAAAACTTACAAGTTAGTAAAAAGCTATTTCTTTTGCCTTTTGCGTTTTGCCTCTTACCGGGTTTATTGGTTGGTTGTAATCCGCAAAAACGTGCAGAAAAAAAGTTACAGAAAGATACTTCCTCTGTGACAGATTTCGAGGGGAGTTTGGTATTTAACGATGTAACTTTGGATCAGGCGGATGAGCAGGGACGACCGCTGTGGAAAGTGCAGGCGAAGAAGGCGGTTTACACCAAAGATAAGAAAACTGCCCGCATTCAGAATCCAACAGGCGATTTGTTTCAGGATGGGAAACTGGTTTTGCAAATCAAGGCCAAGAGTGGAGAAATTCAGGAGGATGGAAAAAAAGTATTTCTCAATGGTCAAATTGTAGCTACCGATCCGCGTAATGGTGCGGTGCTAAAGGGAGATCAATTAGAGTGGAGACCGAAGGAAGACCTGTTAATAGTTCGTGACAATTTGGTAGGAACTCATAAACAGCTGGATGCTGTGGCTAACGAAGGAAGATATTTTAGTCGATCGCAGCAATTGGAATTAATCGGCCAGGTTGTAGGAACGTCGAAAGACCCAGTGTTACAAGTGAGAACGGAACACTTGATTTGGCAGATTCCTCAAAAGATGGTTATAGGCGATCGCCCACTCCAAATTAATCGCTACAAAGGTCAAACTGTGACAGACCAAGCTTTCGGCAACAGTGGTCAGGTAAACCTGAACACAAAGACGGCGACGCTGAAGCAGAATGTCCAGATAAATTCTTTGGAACCGCCGATGCAAATAGCTGGTAATTCTGTCACCTGGGATTTAACTACGGAAATGGTAACGTCAGACCAACCATTAAAGGTTTTCCATCGGCAGCAGCAAGTGACGCTGACCGGAAATCAGGGTCAGGTAGATTTGAAGGGAAAAGTTGCTCGTCTGAGTGGAAATGTCAGAGGCGTTGGTACTCGAAATCAATCCCAACTTCAAGCAGATCGGGTGAGTTGGAATATTTCTACTGAGGAATTTGATGCTGTAGGTAATGTGACTTATAAACAAGTTAATCCGCCCCTGCACTTGACAGGCCCGCAAGCTGCCGGGAGGTTACAGGATCAGACGGTTGTCGTTACTGGCGGCGGTGGTGCTAACAGCGGCGGCAGAGTGGTGACGGAAATTATTCCTTAGTTAGTGGCTAATGGCTAATTGGGAAGAGCAGACAATTAGCCATTAGCGAATCAAAATTGCACCTGGACACCAGAGATAATTTCGTTACGGGTAGGTTCTCCGAGGTGCTTGGGGGCATCAGAGGTGCCGGGGCTGGGGGCGAGGGCAACGGGTAAGGTGGGTGCCATTCCCCACTGCTTGACAAGCTTTTGCACGATGATGTCTTGTTGGGTGCGGAAGTTATCGACGTTGCCGCCTTTGTTGATGATGGCAAACCATACGGGGCCGCGATCGCGTGTTGGAACTACTCCAGCTAAGGCACTAACTTCTCGCAGGGTGCCAGTTTTGATAATTGTGCCTGGTGGAAGTTTGCGATATGCCATCGTTCCCCGGCGATCGCGTCCCGCTACGGGGAATAAGTCGGCAACGGTTAAACTGTGGGGCTGTAGATAGCGCTCCATTGCCATCAGCATCCCACAAACAGCACGGGGAGAGATGCGATTTTCAACTCCCAGCCCGGAACCGTTTATAAGTTGAATTTCCTGCTGGGGAACCCCCGCAGATTTAGCTCCCAACTGGGCTACAACTGATGCGCCACCGAGGGAATTGGAAAGCATCTCTGCCATCTCGTTGTTGCTGTAGATGTTCATCTCCTTGAGGATGTGAGCCAGAGACATGGAGTGGTGGCGTAACAATAAGATTTGTTTCGGGAATCCGCCAAAATCTATCTGACTAACGGGGCTTGGGAGAGTTAGCACTTTCACACCACCAGCGATCGCTATTTGGGGCTTTGGCGTTCCTGGCGGCATTAAGTTGTAGAGGTATTGGGCATCTCTGGGCCAAGAGCGGGGGTTAAATGCTGCTTTTAGCATTTGACCAGCCAAGACGGGGTTAGATTGGTAATTCATGTAGAAATTACCCACAATCACCAAATTGCCGTTAACTTGGCGGATACCACGCTTATTTAAAGCATTACCAACAGCGATCGCTTCCTCCCAAACAAAGAACGGATCGCCACTACCCGTAATCACCAAATCTCCCTGCAAGACCCCATTTTTAATCGGTCCCGTGGCACCAATCAAAGTTTCAAACTGATGAGCTGGTCCCCAAGTTTCTAAAGCAGCTACAGAAGTAGCAATCTTAGTCAACGAAGCCGCAGGGATGGGAATAGTCCCTTGGTGATTTGCCAACGTCACCGCCCCAGACTGAAGCCACACCCCCTGAGAAGCTGTAACAGCTCCTTTAGCTGACAAGCCCTTCAAGTATTGCCGCATAGCGATTTCAGCTGCGGGATCGGTTGCGCTGCTCAGGGCAAACAAAGGAACGCCCCGCCACGCCATTAGTTGGGCAGTATCGACTCCAGTTGTTTTCAACCCAGCCATATTCAGCCACAAAGTAACCAATCCAGAGCCAAATAATTCCAGCATTACTCACTTTCCTTTCTTAGTACAAAGAGCCTGCAAGAGCGTGCAAGCTAGAAATTAGACGAACGACCCAAGCGACTTCCGCCTGAATTTACCAATTTTTGGGGATTGGGAACTGGGAAAAGTTTACCCCACACCTGCCCTCTGGCCCCTAGTTTCTCTTATTTTTGCTTTTTACCTTTCCATGATTGCCTTCTTCATCGGTCATCGGTACTGGTAGAATTTTTAAGGTTTCTATCATTTTGATCAATGGGATCGACTCGCGCACGGATCGCAATTGACGCTATGGGTGGCGACCACGCCCCCGCCGAAATCGTTGCAGGGGCGCTTAGAGCACAGGAAGAATTGGGCGTAGAGGTTTTGCTGGTGGGCGATCCTCATCAGATTGAAGCCACTCTCAAGCAACACACCAGTTCTCATCTTCCTCAAATTGTGCCTTCAGAAGGCACAATTGAAATGCACGAGGAGCCTCTAAGCGGGTTAAAACGCAAGCCCAAGGCTTCGATTAACGTGGCTATGGATTTGGTAAAACAAAAGCAGGCGGATGCAGTGGTTTCAGCAGGACACTCAGGAGCCGCTATGGCATCCGCACTGCTGCGACTGGGACGACTGCGAGGCATCGACCGTCCGGCAATTGGTGCAGTTTTGCCGACAATGGTAGCAAGTAAGTCGGTGCTAATTCTTGATGTGGGCGCAAATGTCGATTGTCGTCCTAAGTTCTTAGAACAGTTCGCACTGATGGGGTCAATTTATAGCCAATATGTGCTGGGTGTTGATGAACCCAAGGTAGGACTGCTTAACATTGGGGAAGAAGAATGTAAAGGTAACGAATTGGCAATTCGCACTCACCAAAAGCTGCAAGAAAATTCGCAAATTTCCTTTATCGGCAATGCTGAAGGTCGAGATGTCCTCACGGGACGCTTTGATGTAATTGTTTGTGATGGCTTTGTAGGCAATGTTTTGTTGAAATTTGCCGAAGCGGTTGGTGAGGCGGTGTTGCATATCCTCAAGGAGGAGTTGCCTCAAGGACTGCACGGACAGATAGGCACGGCTTTGCTAAAACCGAATCTGAAGCGCATTAAGCAGCGTGTAGACCATGCAGAACACGGAGGTTGCCTATTGCTGGGAGTAGCAGGAATTTGCGTTATCAGCCACGGTAGCTCCCAAGCTCCCTCGATTTTTAATGCAGTTCGCTTGGCGAAAGAAGCTATTGATAATCAGGTACTGGAGCGAATTCAGTCTCAAGGTCGGATTAGTCAGCAATCAGCAGTTAGCGGTCAGGAAGAAGAGTGAAGTCTGTTAATGGCTAATTGGGGAACAGCTAAGGTCAGGATTGCTGATTGCTAATTGTTCATTAGCCATTAGCCATAGCCATTAGCCATTAGCAAACAACGATTGATGGAGTGTAATGATACAGCAATTAGGTGTCGGTGTCGCCATTACAGGGAGCGGTTCCGCGATACCGACAGTTTCCCTGGATAATCACCAACTGTGTGAGTTGGTGGAAACGAACGATGAGTGGATAACGTCGCGCACTGGCATACGTGAGCGGCGGATAGCGGCTACTGAATCGGTAAGCGATCTCGCTACGGTTGCGGCTCAAAATGCGATCGCTATGGCGGGAATTTCTCCAACTGACCTGGATTTGATTATTCTGGCAACCTCAACTGCTGACGATTTGTTTGGCAGTGCCTCATCAATTCAGTTTCGGTTAGGGGCAACAAAAGCGGTAGCCTTTGATTTAACAGCCGCTTGCTCTGGGTTTGTCTTTGCTTTGGCGACGGCATCGCAATTTATCCGCACTGGCGTATATCAAAATGTCTTAGTGATTGGGGCTGATATTCTCTCGCGCTGGGTAGATTGGTCAGACCGGAAAACCTGCGTATTATTTGGGGATGGTGCGGGTGCTGTCGTGATGCAGGCTTCGACTAGCGATCGCCTCCTGGGTTTTGAACTCAAGAGTGATGGCACTCAACACCAGTCTCTGAACCTAGCCTACAAACCACAGCCTAAAGAACTTGTTGCCGATGTCACCGTCCAAGAAGGCTCCTACCAACCCATCACGATGAATGGCAAAGAAATTTACCGCTTTGCCGTCCAAAAAGTACCGGAAGTGCTAGAGAAAGCCCTGTTTAGAGCAAACATGAGCGTTGACCAAATTGACTGGCTGATCTTGCATCAAGCCAATCAACGCATTCTTGATGCTGTCGCCCAACGCCTGAATATTCCTGCTGATAAAGTCATCAGCAATCTTGCCAACTACGGCAATACTTCTGCTGCAAGCATCCCCTTAGCGCTGGATGAAGCAGTAAGAGAAGGAAAGATTAAACAGGGTGATGTAATTGCTACTTCTGGTTTTGGGGCTGGGCTAACTTGGGGCGCGGCGATTTTCCAATGGGGAAGATAATTCGATTTTGGATGCTCTTGATTTTGGATTGGGAATGTTATGAATTTTTAATTAATAACTTCTAACTCCTCGCCTCCTAACTTTTTTCAATTAACAACTGACAACTGACAACTGACAATGACAAAAACCGCATGGGTATTTCCGGGACAGGGTTCGCAAGCAATTGGAATGGGAACGGATTTATTAGACTTGCCAGATGCTAAGGCTAAATTTGAGCAAGCAGAGCAAATTTTAGGCTGGTCTGTTCCGGAAATTTGTCAAAGCCAGGAAGATAAGGTATCGCGTACTTTCTACACTCAACCTTGTTTGTACGTGGTAGAAAGTATTTTGGCGGATATGATGCGCTCTTCGGGACACCAACCCGACCTGGTTGCTGGTCACAGTTTGGGAGAATACGTTGCTCTCTACGTTGCTGGTGTGTTTGACTTTGAAGCTGGTTTAAACTTGGTCAAGCGCCGCGCTGAATTGATGGATAATGCCTTTGAAGGGATGATGGCTGCCTTGATTGGGTTTGACCGCACCAAGCTGGAACAACTAATTCAGGAAACTCCCGACGTTGTAATGGCTAATGACAACAGTTCTGCTCAAGTTGTCATTTCTGGAACAGTAGAAGCAACAGAGGCACTGCTATCTCAAGTAAAAGCTAAGCGTATTGTCCGCTTGAATGTTTCTGGCGCTTTTCACTCCCCGTTGATGGCTCAAGCTGCTGCTGAGTTCCAGCAAGTTTTGGAGTCTGTACCATTTAACTCGGCCCAAGTGCCTGTGCTGTCGAATGTGGAACCCATTCCTGCTGTAGAGGCGGATGTTTTGAAGGATCGCCTGATTCGCCAAATGACAGGATCGGTGCGGTGGCGAGAAATTTCCCTACAATTGCCATTAGAAGGGATTTCGCGGGTAGTGGAAATTGGCCCCGGCAAAGTTTTGACTGGTCTGATTAAACGCACCTGTCCCGATGTCATTTTGCAGAATGTGGGGAACGTTGCCGAATTACCAACAGCAAAATAAACTTACTTCCAGTCTAAGACTGGGAACGACTCTCAAAGAGGCTCTGCCTCCTGTGATGCAACAACTAATTGTGTGTTAGCGAAGCTTTGCTAATACAGAAGGCATTCCAATGCAGTGCCTTGGAACGAGAAAAAATCCTTATCACACCTACCCTCTATGGGCAAAGATCGCGAACCTGTTTCGAGTTTAGTTCTGTATCATGTCTTCAAATGGTCGGTGGTAAGTCCTGTGCTGCACGGATACCTCCGGGGGCGCATCTATGGGTCGGAACAGGTGCCTGCTACGGGGCCATTGGTGGTTGTGAGCAATCATGCCAGTGACTTTGACCCGCCGATTTTGTCTTGTTGTGTGCGGCGACCTGTGGCGTATATGGCAAAGGAGGAACTGTTTAAGGTTCCGGTTTTGAAGCAGGCAATTCAGTTATACGGTGCTTATCCGGTGAAGCGTGGTTCGGCAGACCGGAGTGCGATTCGTTCGGCGCTGTCTCTGCTGGAGGAAGGATGGGCTGTTGGTCTATTTTTGCAAGGGACGCGGACACTAGATGCCCGGATTACAGATCCTAAACTTGGGGCGACACTGATTGCGGCTAAGGCGAAAGCCCCGCTACTTCCGGTTAGTTTGTGGGGTACGGAGGCGATTTTTAGGAAAGGTTCGCCTGTACCGCGTCCGGTGCCTGTGACGGTGCGGATTGGTCAGGTAATTGATGCTCCCAGTTCGACTGATAGGGAGGAATTGCAGGAAGTAACTCAAAAATGTGCGGCGGCGATTCATGCCCTGCACGACTTAGGACGCTGAAAAGATGAGCGAACCATTAGGCAAAAATTTGTGGGAACGACTTAACAATTCGGCTTTGGTGAGATTTCTGCTATTGTTTGCCTGTGGCTGGGCTGCGGTAGAGATTTTAGAATATTTTGAGACGGTTATTGTAATTTTTACGTTTGCAGCAATTGTAGCTTTTTTGTTGAGTTATCCCGTGCGATCGCTACATCGTTTTGTGCCTCACGGTGTAGCTGTGACTGTAGTTTTTATTTTCGGCATGACTTTAATCGTTGGTCTGACGGTTACTGTGGGGATATCAGTTGTATCACAAGGGCAACAATTAATTGAAAGTTTGACTACGTTTTTCAATTCTATGTTGCCGCTGCTAGAACGACTAGAAAACTACCTTCGACAACGAAATATACAAGTAAACTTAAATCTTATCGAAGAGCAGTTTAGAGAGCAGTTACTCGCCGGACTTGGAATAGGGCTTGGCTACAGTCTGGCGACAATTCAAATATTTTTTGCAAACTTTCTGAACTTGATATTAATTGCGGTTGTTTCTTTTTTCATGCTTTTAGATGGGGACAGACTTTGGAATTTACTAATTAAATTTGTTCCCAATCACCTACAAAACAGAGTTACAGTTGTAATAAAACGGAAGTTTTTAGGTTTTTTCAGAGGGCAATTATTGTTAAGTTTGTTTCTGACTACTTCTAGTTTTATTGTATTTTTAGTTTTAAACGTACCTTTTGCATTGCTTTTAGCAATAATTACGGGATTATTTGACTTGATTCCTGGGATTGGAGCAACTTTAGGAGTGGGGATAGTTTTTATTATTTTGCTATCTCAAAATGTTTGGTTGGCAATTCAAGTAGTAGCAGCGTGTATTGTACTTCAGCAGCTACAAGATAATTTGATCTCCCCTCGGATTATGCAAAATTCGCTCAATATTAATCCAGTAGTGGTATTTTTTGCCCTGTTAGTAGGTGCAAAAGTAGCAGGATTATTGGGTATTTTTATTTCGATTCCTATTACTGGGGTAATAGTAAGCTTGTTTGAGATTGACGAAATGAAAGCCGAAGTATAGATAAAGTACCAGCGGATTTTAAATTTTTATCTATTTGGTAAAATACCTTTAAAGTAGGGTTGATGCTATTAGCTACAGCCTATTAAACTAAAATAAAAGAGGATAAAAAAATGTCGGATTTAAGAGCAGAATTAGCAGAATTGCTGGATGAGGCCGAGTGGAATTGGCTGATGCCTCATGCTGAACGCGATGCTGTGGTTGTTGTGGATAAAGGTTTGGATTTGCTGGATGTGGGGGTAGCGATCGCGTCTGATGATGTTTCCTCAGTGCAGCATTGGATTGTCGAACAGCTAATTTACAAGCCTTCCCCAGAAGAGAAGCAAGATTGGAACGTTAACCACAAGAAGCGATTCAACGCGCTGATCGTGTCGCCTTACGTTTTGGTGCAAGAATACATCCCTGAAACTCCCCTAAGTCCCCAAGAATAAAAGCTCCTCATCATAGTTTTTTGAGTTACCTCTAGCTTGGAAAGCGCGATCGCGCTGTGTAAATTTGGTCTAGATGTAACAAAGTTTGTAACAGCACATTTGCACCTTGAGTACATTGTTCTGGCGAGGTATATTCATTTTCTGCGTGACTGATACCTGCTTTGCTGGGGACAAAAATCATGCCCATATCCGTGAAATGTCCTATTTCTTGTGCATCGTGACTGGCACGGCTAGGCATTGTACAGTGGGTAAGTTTCAATGATAAGCAAGCTTGAACAATTGCCTGTTGAATCTGTGGTGTTGCGAGAGTTGGTATAGTTTGTAAAAACGGGGCGATCGCTATCTCAGTTTGCGTTGCACTAGCGATCGCTTTCAATCTTTCTTCCAACTCCTCTGCTATTCCCTCAACATGAGTTTGAGATAAGTCGCGGATATCTACCGTCATCTCAACTCGTCCCGGTACAATATTGGCAGCATTGGGAAAGACATTCAAGGCTCCCACTGTTGCCACTTGTTGACCGGGCGTATTCTTAGCTAGATCATTTACAGCTAAAATTACTTGAGCGCCTGCTACTAAAGCATCCTGTCGCTGGTGCATGGGCGTAGTTCCAGCGTGATTTGGGCAACCTGTGATGGTAATTTTATACCGATGCTGGCTAACAATGCCCTCGACAACACCAATTTCCCTACCCAAACTCTCCAGCACTCCTCCCTGTTCGACGTGTAATTCGACGTAGGCAGCGATATCAGAGCGAGTGCGTTTTGCTGTGGCAATTTTATCCCAATTTCCACCAATGAGTTGTAAACAAGTTTGAATTGAGGCGCGATCGCGGCGACTGTAATATTCTGGGTCTTTTACAACACTACCCGACATCGCCTTAGCACCTATCATTGTGCCTTCTTCGTCCGCAAATACAATTACTTCCACCGGATGAGTTAGTGCGATACGGTTTTCGTGCAATACTCGCACAGCTTCAATTCCCGCCAACACCCCCAAAACGCCGTCGTAGCGTCCGCCAGAGGGTACTGTATCAATGTGGGAACCTGTGGCTAATGCTGGTGCTGGCTGCTGACCGGGATAAGTGCCAATAATGTTACCAGCGGCATCTATGCGAACTGTCATACCTGCCTTAATCATCCAGCCTTGCACCAGCTGACGCGCTTGTAAATCTTCCTGAGAGTAAGCAAGACGGCGCACACCGCTGTTAGGGAGTTTGCCAATTTCTGCGAGGTTGGCGATGCTGCGGTTGAGGCGATCGCTATTCACCGCCAGTGGGGAAATAACTGTCATATACAAACTCCCTTATCCGATTTTCTCGTATTCTGGCTCAGTCTGGAAAAGAAGTTTTGGAGGCTCTGCCTCCGATTGTTGATAATAGCGCTAAATGTAAGTTAGAAATTAACATTTTTCAGCCGCCTTTATAAGAGGCAGCGCTTCTATATTTTTTTTCCAACTCAGACTAAAAACAACTGTAATTTTTCATTAACACATTTTTATATGGCAATTTGATTTAATTGGTGAATATTCACGAACCGCTGAGGCGCTGAGTAAGAGAAAGCAGAGAATTTTAGAGATAATTTAGAACGGCTATAGTTGGTAGTTTGATAAATTCAGATTGATAACTTTCCGGCGTATTTAAATCCATCAAAACATCACTTGTGTCAAATTCCACTTGCTGAATATTAGGATGAAAATCTTGAACTACTTGCCGCAAACCAAAACTTTCTTCGCGCAAATTTTCTAATTTAGGCAGAACTTCGGGCGAGAAAAATAAAGGATGACCCATTTTACCTTGATAAGTTGGTGCAGTAATAGGTGCATCAGAAGATTCGCTTGCTTGTAGTAATTTTTGATAAATCCACGCAGATCGAGGTTGGTCTACTGCTGAAATAACTAAAGTATGAAAGTGTCTAGGTAGATGCTTTAAACCTATTAATATAGAACTGGTTTTCCCATCACTGGGCTGGTTATTAATAACGGCTATACTTCCCGGTAAGCAATCTGCACGTCGCTCCCAATTGTGAGGGCCAAGAACTACTATAGGTGTAATACCTGCAAGCAGAAATTCTTCCACTTGATAAGATAACAAATTTTTGCGATCGCGCCACATTAAAGAAGTTTTGCAAGAGTTCATCCGGGTAGACGCGCCTGCTGCCAAAACTATAGCAAAGTTGTTAATCACCAGTTATCAATTACCAATTTAGAAACACTTTTGAATTAAAGGAGAGTTTTCTGCTGAAGCAGCTCCCATTATCTCAGACAAAGATAACCCACTTCCGCCCCGACGAACTTTGATTAATTCCGCACAAATGCTAACAGCTATTTCCTCTGGAGTTAAAGCGCCAATATCCAAACCAATAGGAGCGTAAACTTTGTGTAGCAATTTCAGCGAAATTCCTTCATTTTGCAACAATTGATAAACAGTTTTAACACGCCTTTCACTCCCAATCATTCCAATATATTTTACCTGTCGCTGCAATAGAATTCGCAGTGCTGCCAAATCCTGTGCATATCCTCTTGTAACTAGCGCTGCATACAATTGCGAAGTCTGAGGTAAATTTAATATTGCCTCGCCTATAGGCTGAGCCACAATCGCTGTTGCTTGGGGGAATCTTTCCACACAGGCAAATTCCGCTCTATCGTCCTGAACAACGATTTGAAAACCTACTAAATGTGCAATTTTCGCCAGCGCCAAAGCAACGTGACCAGCGCCAATAATTAATAGAGTTGGTGGATAAAGTAAAGGCTCAATGAAGACAGTTTCACTAAGTTCTAACTCTGACGCTGTTACTGAATATGGGTGAATTAGATAAGGAAATTTGGCAACATCAAAAGGTGTGACCAGCGCTCCAGAATTGCCGGATTTCAGCACATTCATAATCTTATTTACCAGTGTAATACTAGCTGTTCCTGACCAACGTTCTAGCCACACCTGCATTATTCCACCACAAACTCCTTGAGTTTCCCGATGCGGTGCGCCAGATAAATCAATTGCTACCAATTGTTTTTCCCCCGTTTCTAGCACCTTTAAGGCTTGTTTTATGACTTTAGCTTCCCCTGCGCCGCCGCCAATTGTTCCAATAATTTGTCCGTTGGGGAAAACAATCATTTTTGCTCCCACTTCTCTTGGAACAGAACCTTTGATGCTGGTTACTGTGGCAATAGCTACTGGGCTTTCTTGCAAAGATTGCGCTAATTGATGGTAAAAATAAAGCATACCTTTCGGATGTTTAAAAGGTTGTAGAGTGGGATGAGATTTACTTTAAAATATTTGTTGAGTTTCACTATTTTTCAATCAAACAACTCACGATTGCTTTAACCGATGTAAGGTGAGTTACAAGGGACACCAAACCCTAACCTACAAATTAATACAAATTACTGATTTAATGCTTTCCAGACTCGTTCTGGTGTCATGGGAAGTTGATTTAATCTGATGCCTGTGGCATGGGCGACAGCATTAGCGATCGCAGGTGCAGTACAATTGGTTCCAATCTCTCCGATGCCTTTTGCTCCAAACGGGCCGTGGGGGTCAGCTTTCTCGATTAAAATGATTTCCATCGGCGGTACATCTTTGGCAGAAGGGATGCGATAAGTACGCATCCAAGAATTAAGAATTCGCCCTTGTTCGATGATTATAAGTTCTTCCGCAAGAGCATATCCTAATCCCATCACAATTCCGCCAGTGGCTTGTCCGTGACAAATTCTAGGATTAATTGCTTTGCCAATATCAAGGGCTTGAACGCATCGTAAAACTTTGATTTTCCCTGTCTCAATATCAACTTCTACTTCCACACCCAGAACTGCAAAACTTAGAGAAGATTCATCTGCTGAATGTTCTACCTCTACTGATAGAAATACCTGGTGTTCTTGAGCGGCTGCTGCTAGTTGTTGTAAGACAGTTTTATCTGTTAAAATGGTTTGTTCGGGTTGATTAGGCAAAAGTTGGGCTGCTAATTCCAAAAGACGCGATCGCATTATTTGCGCGGCTTTATTCACAGCTTGTCCTGATATATAAACAGTAGCCGAAGCATAAGAGCCAGAATCATAAGGAGTGCGGTGGGTATCACCCGCAATAAGGTCAATATCAGCAACTTCTACCCCAAGGATATCAGCCGCAATTTGTCGCAAAGTAGTATCTGAACCAGTACCAACATCAACTGCACCAGTTCTTAGTTCATACTTCCCGGAAGCTGTTAGCGATAACTTGACTCCAGCACTATGAATTTTCGCCAAACCGCTTCCTTGCATTGAAGCGGCAAATCCAAAACCTCGCCGCAAATGTCCATCTAATACGGGTTGCACTCCCGGAACATAACCAAGGGCTGAGGTAGCTTTTTCAAAACATTCTTGTAAGCCATAACTGCCAATTAAGTGAAAATGGTCTTTAGAGGATGTCTGAGAAGTGTACTAAGCTAAGCGTCGTAACATCAAACGAATGTTTGCGATATAGATAAAAGCTTCCGACGTCTGCGGCAAAATTTCATAATCCTTAGAGAGTC
>NZ_JACJOY010000064.1:0-11898 GCF_014695815.1 Trichocoleus sp. FACHB-6 | reverse complement strand
AGAACGGGGAAGCGAACCTTAGCCAATGCCACAACCAAAATCAACCTTTGCTTCATCAGGTTAATGATTAAGAGGCTTTCAGCCACTTCTTAAGATGTCAAATGGGTTCTATAAATATGCGCTAGCTCGTTACGGTGTGACTCAAACTGAATAGTGTTCCTCATCTTGCGGCTGGGATAGCGTCCTGAAACGTTCTTTCTACCCCCGCCAACAAGCCGCGATGGTTCGGATGAGCGAATTAGTTCTATGCTCTTCCTCGCTAGTTCCGTCATATTAAGGCGGCGACACCAGTTTTTGAACTCATCTTCAGTGAGCATCCACCAGTCTCCTCTTACTCCTGAGCTAACGGTTTGTTCCTCACCTAGCTGGGTTTGAAACTGATGAGGATTTTATGAGTGCTACACAGGTGGTCAATTAATCGGTTGAGTGATTCCTTGAATATAGGCAAAAACTTCCATAACTTAAAATAAGTTTCCTCTACTTAAAAGGCTTTTTATTGAGAAATATTAAAGAGGTCATTACAAATGAAGATAGCTATGCTCAGTTGAAGATTAGCAAAGTAGCGCCTAAGTCGCTGCTCGGGCTGAGGTGAGTCTTAGCTAATTACCTATGGTTTTTATAGGGATACGCTTGCGACTCTGTGCCAACTTATGCCTAGGATTTCCACTTTTGGTCAATTTATGCTTGTTAGATGGCGATCGGGATACAATCTGCTAGACGAAAGAATGCTTATTACAGCGACTTGTGTAGACAACTTATGGTTGTAATATTGGACAACTTATGGTTGTAGCCACATTGTCATCTGTGACAGATTATTGTCATTAAGATGAATTATATGTCATCGTGCCAAATGGATGTTGTTGAACTATTAGTGACCTCTCATGTTTGGAAAAAACAGCTTTCCTTAGGCTGACTTAGCAGAAAGCGAAAGCCCCCAAATATGGGGGCATTTTGGTTATGTCAATGGCGTGCGATCGCTACCTTCCCACGCCATACACGCAAAGAGTTTAACTATCTTCTGGGATTCATACAGACTGGATTTGGATTATGTAAACAATCCCAACTTCCTGGTCGAAGATTGCTATCTCCAGTAGTGCTTTGTGGTGTATTAGTGGTGGGTGTGCGTGCAGGCGTAGTGCCGGGGGGTATAGTGGCGGGTGTGGCGTCGTTGTTGGTGCCAGCGCCAGGTGCGGGTGCGCTGTCGTTCGTGGTGCCAGCGCCAGGTGCGGGTGCGCTGTCGTCGGTGCTGCCAGCGCCAGGTGCGGTGCCGGGTGTTTGGGTTTGAGCGAATAATTGTTGGCTGCTTGCGGAGGAGTCAATACGAGCATTGCCATTAATAGAATTAACGCTATTAACTTGTGCTAATGCTGGAAAAGCCAGAAAAATTCCAGCAGTTGTAACCACCGACATCATACCAACGCCTTTTTTAATTTGAGTTTTCAGAGATGTATTCATCAGTTTCTATTTGGCTCTTACCAGTATCAGGTCGCACTTGATTAAATCTCATCCTCAACATCATAGTCGTCATACTATAGATAGAAGTAGTGCTTCCTAAGTGATGGAATGATGGGTAATGTCACAAATTTAGGCGCGACTGCACCTGGCAAAATTATTCTTTTATCCTGCTATAGCGCCGTATCTAAGCTGGAAAGAAGAAAGCCAACTACGAGTGCGAAAAATATTTCAAAGTAGATTAATCGGATTCATATAGCGATGCTTAATCAAGCGCAGCTAATACCGCCTTGGGTATTAATTTATCTTTAAACCAAATAATTCTTGCTGGTACATCCTTCAAGTTTACTCCTGCTTTTTCTAGATTCAGCCGTTCCGAAATCGCTAAAATTAAGTTATCGCATTCAGCACGACGTACCTGAGAAAATTTCTTTTGCAAATATTCCGGCCGCCAGTAGCCGACAATTTCTAGTAAGAAGGTGCGACCATCAGGATGTACTAAGCGAAAGTCGGGAATCATCACACTACCAGGAATTGGAATCAGGTCTACTTCTCGTTCTAATACCCAATCTGATTTCAGCGAGTCCCAGCGGTCAGCAAAAGATGCTTCCAGCATACTATCGTAAGGCTTACCAGGGGGATAATGGGAAACTAAGCCACAGTCAGAATTGAGGGTAAAGCGTCCCGTTTTCCAGGTTCCGGTGTAGGTGTCGCGGTTTTGGAGGATGGCGGATAGACTCCATTTTGTAACGTGGAGTAAAGCGGGGAGGAGTTTAGCGATCGCTAACCCATACCTTGTACTAGGCTTAAATAAACTCGTCGGGCCATCAACTGTAATCGTAAACCCATGATCCGCATCGCCCTCAATATACGCCATCAATTGAAACAGTTTTAGATAGCGAAATAACAGTTTATACTCTCCTGGGACGTTGCGGTGAGCATTCAAAGTAATTTGACTAGCGCGATAGAAAACGCCTTGTACTTGAGATAAATTGTAGCGGTGTAGCAAATCTTCTGGGGTAATCCCATCAAACTGAGTTAAGATGCGATTCTCGGCTAAATCTGCGTAAAGTCCAGCCTGAATTTGACTTGGTAAAACTTCTCTTTCTAGTTCCTGACTGAGTTTGTCAGCTAATATATTAAGTGTTGCACCAGAAGCTTGCGGACTCGGAATTGATTGTGCAGAAAGGGCAAAAACTCGCTCTCGTAATTCTGGCGGTTCCAGAGGACTAACTACTTCAAAAGTAGACAAGCTGCTTTTGAGAATATGAGCTAATCCTCGCTTTAAGCGATAATCTGGACTATCACCTTCTAATTCTGATAATTGACGATCTAGTTCTCCTTGAGTGTTGCCTAATGCCTCTTGGAAGCAAATAATCAACTCATTGGCAACGGCTAAATTCTTAGCATCAATATTTAGGCGTTTTGGGACTATCGTTTCGCCATTTTGTCGGTGGATTAAAAGTTCAGTTGGTAGCATGATGAATAAACCGCGAAGACGCGAAGGACACGAAGGAAAGAGAAAAAAGAGAAGAAACTAAGGAGGAGGGAGATTTTCCTCATCATCATCTCCCCATTTTGCTGATGATTCCGCTGCTTTCTTCGTAGCACTAGAATTTGCCCTATAAAAAATCTCCAACTGCCCTTTCTTCTCTCCTCCTTCGCGTCCTTCGCTTCGCTTCGCCTTCGGCTGACGCGGTTCATTCCTCTTCTCTCCCCTTCTCCTATTAGAAGTACCTTCTTCACTCGTATCTTCCGCCACAACCTCATAAAGCATAGCGCGTTTATTAGCATCATTCCCCTTACGCAAAACTCGCCCTAATCGCTGAATAAACTCGCGCTGCGAACCCGTACCAGATAATATTATTGCGACACTTGCAGCAGGAACATCAACCCCTTCATTCAGAACGTGAGAAGCAATCAAATTTTTGTATTCTCCCTCCCGAAATTTAGTTAATATCTCGTGCCGTTCTTTGATAGGCGTTTGATGCGTAATTGCCGGAATTAAAAACTCGTGAGAAATGCGATAAACTGTAGCGTTATCGGTAGTGAAAATTAATGTGCGTTCCGGATAATGTTGCGCTAAAATTTTAGATAAAATTCGCAGTTTACCATCAGTACCAAGGGCAATATCTTTAGCTTCGCGGTGAGCTAACATGGCACGTCGTCCAGCTTGCGATCGCGCACTCACCATGACGAACTGCTGCCACCCTTGAATACTGCCTAAAGAAATATTTGATTCTCGCAAAAAATTGTTGCGGAGTTGAATCAGCTCGTTATAGCGATCGCGTTCTAGTTGCGATAACTTTACCTTAATCTGCACCACCTCATGATTAGCTAAAGCCGCACCTGCTAATTCCTCAGCAGTTTTGCGATAAACTTCCGCACCGATTAACATATTAAGATCAGTGTGCTTGCCATCAGAACGCTCAGGAGTAGCGCTGAGTCCAAGACGATAAGGCGCGATCGCATACTCAGCAATTACCCGACTAAAATCTGTAGGTAAGTGGTGACACTCATCAAACACTAACAAAGCATACCTATTTCCCAAAGTCTCCGCGTGAATCGCCGCACTGTCGTAAGTAGCAACCAGTATCGGCGTTTTATCTCGCGAACCGCCACCCAACAACCCCACCTCCGCATCCGGAAAAGCCGCCGTTAAGTGAGCATACCACTGGTGCATCAAATCCAGAGTCGGCACCACAATCAACGTACTGCGCGGTGTCGATTGTATCGCCATTTGCGCCAGATAAGTCTTTCCCGCCGCCGTTGGCAACACCACAACCCCTTGCCTACCCGCTTGCTTCCAAGCCAACAGAGCCTCCCTCTGATGCGGATAAGGTTCCATCTCCATACTCGCCACCAGGGAGAGAGACTCAAAACCCTTCGCCTCATCGATGAAATTAGTCCCTTCCGCTTGCAGCACTTCCACCAATTGGCGATAATATATCGCCTGGATGCGGAACTTTTCCACTCTGTCATCCCAAGTAGCGTATTCTACCCAAGATTTCCCCCTTGGCGGTGGATGCAAAATTAAAGTTCCTCGATCAAAAGATAATGTAGGGGTACGAGCCATTTGTTTTTTGAATTCTCTGTCCCCGATAATTTTAGAAGAGTCAAGGCATAATGCAGAATGGTAGTTCGCCTGACATCTTGCATTTGATGATTTTTAATCGCCAGCTAGATTTTTTTAATGGGAATGCTTCCTTAACAAACAGCGTGTTTACGGTAGCGACAGAGGAGAACTGAACAAAGATGTGGAGAGTAACGCATCCCCGACTGCGGCGCTACGGTGTTGCTGTAATTAGTACAGGTATCGCGCTACAACTGACATTACTGCTAAAGCCACTAATCGCGCCTACCATTTTGCCACTGTTTTATGCCGCCGTGACGGTTAGTGCTTGGTATGGCGGGATGAAACCGGGGTTGCTGGCTACAATTTTGTCTACTTTAGTCATCAACTACTTCTTTATAGCTCCAGTTTACTCGCTGGCGATCGCTAGTTTGAACGATATCTTGCGGCTAGGCGTGTTCGTGCTGGTAACGCTACTGATTAGCACACTCAACTCGGAACTTTGCACTGCGAAACAGCGGCTGGAGACGAGTATGCTAAAACTGCAAGCCAGTGAGGAGCAATATCGTCGCATTGTCGATACCGCTTACGAAGGTATTTGGACAACTAATGCTGAGTTTAAAACCGAGTATGTCAACCAGCGGATGGCGCACCTTCTTGGCTACAGCGTAGAGGAAATGCTGGGACACTCGATTTTTGACTTTATGGATGACGAAGCTCAAATCGAAGCTCAAGCGAGGATTAAGCGACGCAAGCAGCCAAATAAAGATCAGTTTGACTTTCGTTACCGTCGCAAAGATGGTTCAACGCTTTGGACGATTGTCTCCACTAGCCAAATTTTAGACGAACGCGGTCAATTTATGGGCGCGATCGCTATGATTACCGATATCACCCTCCGCAAGCAAGCTGAAGAAGAACGCATTCAACTACTCAATAAAGAACAAGCGGCTAAAGAACAAATTACTAACACTTTAGAAAGCATTTCCGATGCTTTTGTTGCCTTAGACAGCGAATGGCGTTACACCTACGTAAACACTCGTGCAGAGCAGTTTTTCCAGAAACCCCGCGAAGAGTTAATCAGCAAAATCGTGTGGGAAGTATTTCCCCCACTCCCTAACTCGCAATTTTATATTCATGCTCATCATGCACTTTCTGAGCAGGTGGCTGTCGAGTATGAAGAGTTGAATCAGCGCTTTCAAAAATGGATATTAGTCCGTATTTATCCATCCAAAGATGGTTTAGCTGTTTACTTCCGCGACATCACTCTTCGCAAGCAAACTGAACAGTCGCTACAGGATAGTGAAGAACAAATTCGTCTGATAACAGACTCGGTGCCGATATACATTTCTTACGTTGATTCAGAACAGCGTTATCGCTTTAATAATCGGGCATACGAAGAATGGTTTGGATATTCGCGCAGCCAGATTACCGGAAAGCACCTTAAGGAAGTTATGGGTGAGTCGATTTATCAGTCAGTTCAAAAGTTTATAGAAGCGGCATTGTCTGGGCAAAAAGTAAGTTACGAAAGCGCCTTTACACGCAGCAATGGAGACCAGCGTTATGTTCAGGGTACTTACGTTCCCCATTTCGGAGAAGGGGGAGAAGTTAAAGGATTTTTTGTTCTCGTCAATGACATTACTGAACGCAAGCAAGCAGAAGAAGCATTACGGAAAAGCGAGGAACGCTACCGAGCTTTTGTAGAACAAAGTTCAGAAGGAATTTGGCGGTTTGAACTTGAGCAGCCAGTTTATATAAACTCTCCAGAAGATGAGCAAATTGAGCAGTTTTATCAATATGGATACTTGGCGGAATGTAACAATGTTATGGCACAGATGTATGGCTATGACAGTGCCGAAGAAATTGTAGGAACAAGACTGGAAAATTTTATCGTTTCTGAAGATATAAATAATATTGAATACCTGCGGGCATTTATTCGTTCTGGCTACCGACTACACCAAGCAGAATCTTATGAAATTGATAAGCAAGGTAATTTCAAATATTTTGTGAATAACTTGGTGGGAATTGTGGAAAATGGTCAATTAGTAAGAGCGTGGGGAACTCAAAACGACATCACTCTAGACAAGCAAGCAGAAACCGCACTCAGCGAGAGCGAAAAACGGTTTAGAATAGCGGCACAATGCGCTACAGATGTGATTTATGAATGGGATATCGAGAGCGATCGCATGGAGTGGTTCGGTAAAATAGACGAACACCTGGGATACGAACCGGGAGAATTTCCCCGAACGCTACAAGCTTGGGAAAATATGCTGCATCCGGATGATCGCGATCGCGTCATAGCGGCGGTAGACCAACATCTGCAAACAGGCGAACCATTTTTCCAAGAATACCGCGTCCAGCGAAAAGATGGCACCTACCTGTATTGGACAGATAGCGCCACAGCCATCAAAAACGAAAATGGTAAACCGATAAAATGGATCGGCGTAAATACTAATATTACAGAACGCAAGCGGGCAGAAAAGCAAATCCTTCGCTATGCCAATCGCTTACAAGTTCTAGCCGAGGCTTCGCGAACTTTTGCTGAAGCAATCCTAGATTATCAAACTGCCTTGGATACAATCTGTCAGCGCACAGTCGAGTTAGTTGGCGATACTTGCACTATTCGCCTAGTGTCGGAGGATGGACAGTGGTTGAATACAGTTGCCGTTTATCACCCTAACCCAGAAGCGATCGCCTTTGTCCGCGAGTTGTCAGCTGCTGCACCCCAGCGCATCGATGAAGGATTAACGGCTCGCGTGTTTGAAACAGGAGAGTCGCTGCTCATCCCAGTTGTATCACAAGAGCAGCTACGCGCCTCAATCAAAGCAGAGTATTTACCGTGTTTGGAACGCTTTAGTGTATACAGCCTTCTGGTCGCACCACTGCGGGTGCGGGGTCGGATCATTGGCACAATCGCTCTTTCCCGCGACAAGAGCGACAACTCGTATACTATTAATGACCAGGTATTTCTGCAAGATTTGGCAGATCGAGCCGCCTTAGCAATTGACAACGCCCGCCTCTACAACGAGTCTGTGCAGGCGAACCGGATGAAAGACGAGTTCCTAGCCACACTGTCCCACGAACTGCGAACGCCGCTTAACGCCATGCTTGGTTGGACTCAGCTACTCCGTAACCGCCAGTTCGACCCCACCACCACCGCCAAAGCGCTAGAGACAATTGACCGGAACACGCGATCGCTTTCTCAACTCATCGAGGATGTTCTAGATGTCTCACGCATCATTACAGGTAAACTGCGTCTGAATGTTTATCCAGTAGAACTTCTACCAGTTATTGAGGCAGCAATTGATATTGTCCTACCAGCAGCTAACGCCAAGGAAATTTACATTGAATCCATATTAGACCGCTCAGTGGTATCAGTCTTGGGAGATTCCACTCGTTTACAGCAAATTGTCTGGAACTTACTTTCTAACGCCGTCAAGTTCACACCCAGCAAAGGTCGGGTGACAATTAAACTGTCAGTAGTCAGGGAACAATTGTCAAGTCGTCAAATTGAAACGTTGTCAACAGACAACTATGCTCAAATTCAGATAAGCGACACAGGCGCGGGAATTAGTCCCGATTTTCTACCCTACGTTTTTGAACGCTTCCGACAAGCTGATGGAACAACAACGCGATCGCATGGTGGACTCGGACTCGGTTTAGCAATAGTCCGCCATCTAGTAGAACTGCAAGGCGGCACAGTCCACGCCGAAAGCCTAGGACAAGGACAAGGAGCAACATTTACAGTCCGGTTGCCACTCATCGATAAGGGACAGGCAACTAGGGACAGGGGACTAGGGACACAGCAAGATTCACACCCTACCCCCATTCCCGATCCCCAATCCCCCATCCCTCTAAATGGTTTGCGCGTGCTAATCGTAGATGATGAGGCAGATGCGCGAGATTTGCTCTCTACAATGCTTGCAGAATATGGAGCCGAAGTCACCGCTGTTCCGTCTGTGAGCGTTGCACTTGAAACACTACAACGTTTAAAGCCTGATGTACTCGTCAGCGATATTGGGATGCCAGAAGAAAATGGCTACAGCCTGATTCGCAAAATTAGAGCGCTCGATACCGCGTCGAAAAATATTCCCGCTGTGGCGCTGACAGCTTATGCTAGAGCAGAAGACCGGACGCAGGCTCTTTTGTCAGGCTTCCAGCTACACGTCCCCAAGCCAGTCGATCCAGCCGAGTTAGCTGCCGTAATTGCCAACCTCGCCGGACGCACTGGACAAGTTTGAGTAATTTTAGAGCGCGATGGCTTCGCCTCGGACTCCGTCCTACGCATCTTCTCCCTCGGCATCACAATTGATCTGGGTCAACCCCCATCTGACGTAGCCGTTCTGCTAATCTTTCAGCCCGAAGACGTTCTTGTTCAGCGCGAAGACGTTCTTGTTCAGCGCGAAGACGTTCTTGTTCAGCCCGTTCTTCTGACCACAGCAACAACTCCCCTTGGGCATTCCACCACCGCAGCCAATAGCCGTTTCTACCTTCATGGCTTCCTTGCCAAACTCCCAGAAATAAATCTAATCCGGGAATCCAGTAACGTCCCGCCTCATCGGGTGTTTGCAGTTGGTAACGCTCTGACTCTAGCCCATAAACTTCGACGCGCCCCGTATCTGGTCGAAAGATAACATAGCGAGGCACTTGAACTACTCTTTCATAAAAGAACCACTTACCCACACCTTCGGTAAATTCCACCGAATATTCTTCGCCATAAGTAGCAGAAAGAAACTCCATCACCACTTGGGGAATTGTTCCCTCAGTATGTGGCGTGTAGCTGCGACGCGGATAAGAACGAGTCCAAGGTTGCACCGGACGCACATACATCCAGTCTGGTGCTTTGCAGATGATTCGCCCCTCAATGGCGGCACACAAGGCAAAGTTAGACACGATGAGGGCATCTTGTATTAAGTTAGGAAAAGTGGTCAAAGGCTGGCGCAAAGCAGCAGCTAATGGTGGTTGATCTGTATTCTCCACGGGGTCATCTGGTAGGATAAAATCATCTGGCAGCAGAGGCCAGGTAATTGATAGTTGCGGCAGGGGAGTTTGAGTGATAGGAGACACTTTTCTTTTGGAGAAGATAAAGTAGACTTTTGCTTCTATTGTGATCTAATTACAAAATTTATCAACGACTGGCACGCCCACCAGCGATCGCGTTTATTTCCGTGGTAATTTGGTGGCCAGGAGTGCGATCGCTCTCACCTCCAAAACACACCATGCCAAGTTTTCTCCCATCTAAACGAATTGCCTTTATCACAATTGCTGTCTCTGTAACTGTTGCTTGGTGCCATACAGCACCAGCGGCATTTATTGAACCCCTCAGAAGCAAGCAGGGAATGGTTGTCTCCGCCCATCCATTAGGTAGTGAAGCGGGAGTTTCCATGCTACGCAAAGGCGGTAACGCGGTTGATGCAGCAGTGGCTACAGCTTTCGCTATCTCTGTGGTAGAACCTTTTTCCGCAGGTATCGGCGGCGGTGGGTTTTTGTTGCTGCGCTTGGAGAAAACTGGCGAAATCAAAGCCCTCGACTTTCGGGAACGCGCACCCTTGAAAGCTACCCGCGATATGTACCTGGATGCGGCGGGAAAAGTGCGTCCCAATGTCAGTGTAGATGGACATCTATCGGTGGCGGTGCCGGGAACGGTAGCAGGACTGTATGAAATTCATCGCCAGTACGGTAAGTTATCCTGGCAGGAAGTTGTGGCACCGTCGGTTAAGTTGGCTCAAGATGGTTTTATCGTTAGCCGCCGCTTTGTCGCCGCTGCGGAACGGAGAAAGGAACCGTTATTAAAAAATCCGGCGGCGCGTCAAGTTTTTACGCGCAATGGGGCGATGTATCAGCCGGGAGAAAGACTGATACAAACAGATTTAGCCAAAACATTACAAGCGATCGCGCAAAATCCCCAAAGCTTCTACACTGGCAACATTGCCAGGGCTATAGCCGACGACATGGCAAAAAACGGTGGTTTAATTACACTAGAAGACCTCAGAACCTACAAAACCACTTGGCGTACCCCAGTCTGCGGCAATTTCCGCCAATCTCGTATTTGTTCAATGCCGCCACCTTCCTCCGGAGGCGTTCACCTGCTAGAAATATTAAATATTATTGGGGGAATCCCATCCCCCAACCCCCGGTTAATTGAGGGTTCTGGCGACGTGAAAGCTAGGTTAGTTGATGGGGAGGCTAACGACCTGAAATCTAAAGGATGGCATCATCCCGACACGCTACATCTAATGATCGAAGCGATGCGAATTGCCTATGCAGATCGTGCCGAATATCTAGGCGATCCTGATTTTGTGAAAGTCCCAGTCTCATCACTAATTAACCCTGCCTATGCCGCTGAAAGACGGCAGGAAATTAGTATGAATAGGGCTAGATTATCCAGCGAGGTGAAACCAGCAGATAAAGAAACTCTACAACGCCTTGCCCGCGAATCAAACGATACTACTCATCTAACGGTGGTAGATGAGAATCGCAACACAGTCAGCCTTACCTTTACCGTTAACTACGGCTTTGGTTCCGGGGTAGTTGTACCCGGTACCGGGATTCTCTTAAACGACGAAATGGACGACTTTGCTGCTGCGCCTGGAGTGCCTAACGCCTATGGTTTGGTGGGCGGTGAAGCGAATGCGATCGCGCCCCGCAAAATTCCCCTCTCCAGCATGACACCCACCATTGTCACCGAAAATGGTAAACTCCGCATGGCTGTTGGTGCGCCCGGAGGCAGCACCATTATTACCACCGTCCTGCAAGTCGTTCTCAACGTCTTAGAATACGGTATGAATGCCGGACAAGCTGTGTCCGCCCCTCGCATCCATCATCAATGGCTTCCCGACCAGGTGAATGTAGAACCTTTTGGTTTAGATGTCGCTACCATAGCAGAACTGCGTCGTCGCGGTCACAAAATCGAAGAGCGATCGCCTTGGGGTAATGCTAACGCGATCGTAGTAACACCGGACGGATTTTTGGAAGGCGCAGCCGATCCTCGCGGTGAAGGTGCGCCTAGTGGTTATTAGATAAATTAAAAATGTAGAATTTAAAATAAGTCTTTTTTCAATTTTAAATTCTTGGCGATCGCTCGTCCTATTAATTATCAAAGTCCAACACGATTGCATTAGCTTCCCGTAAGTTGTCCCAGCCTTTTATTTAAACAATAGTGCTGAAACCTTAATAAACCTTTGTTTAAATAAATGGTTAAAATAAGCAACTGTGAATTAACAACTATCCATCCAACCCGGTCAAAAGTTACTGATGTTTCTCAGAGGATGTCTGAGAAGTGTACTAAGCTAAGCGTCGTAACATCAAACGAATGTTTGCGATATAGATAAAAGCTTCCGACGTCTGCGGCAAAATTTCATAATCCTTAGAGAGTC
>NZ_JACJOY010000063.1:0-44160 GCF_014695815.1 Trichocoleus sp. FACHB-6 | reverse complement strand
GAAGTATGAGCCATTGATTTGACTGATTTGTGTAGTTACTTACTAGCCTAAATCAAGCTCTGCTTCCCTCCTGATTTACGTTTCACCCCTAAGCAGTTTTGTCAGTCAACCAAGGGTTGTCTCTCGTTAGGAGTTTCTGGCTGGGAATGCCTACACTAAGGCGGCCGCCTCAGATTCTCTGTTTCCTTTTCACCGCCGATCGGCGTTCCCATTTTCTGACTGGGAACGAGGATAAAATTATCCAAATCCTTTGCCAGGTAAAGGGTTGAGGCTTAAGGCTATCTGAAAAATTTAGGAAGACAACCGGTTTCCCTAGAGTCAAATGTGACCCGGATCACTTGGGACAGTAAGAGGTAGTCACAATCTCTTAGCCAACGCGATCGCTTAAACTTTGGGATTTCAATCAAAAATTTACATCTAAAATGTCACATCTTGCTACAGGTTTCTATCACTTGATGTTCTTTATAAAAGCTTCATATTAAGAATATCGAATTTTACGAATCAGGATGCAATCTCAAATTGACCTAACCCAGTTCACTATTGAACAAGTGATTCATCAGATATTTACCTTTCGTAGAATTTCCCGCATGGATCAGCATCTACTCATGTCAGTGCTGCTATCCAAGGATTCCATCAGCGACCTGGAGAAAACTCTAATCGACAAAATGTTCGTTGCTGTGAAGCTTGGCAGACTGAGAATTGTCGATTAAAACCGAGTGTAACTTTACCAGGCATTTATATTTTAGCAAAATGCTTCTCATACTTTGGATAGTTGACAATGCCAAATAATTGTTCATTTATAAAAGTTAATTTTTCTTAATTACCACTGAGAAAAACTTATGGAACATATTCCTTAAAAAATATTCAAACTAACAAAAAGCTTTTTACCTTTCAACAATTTGAAAGTGCAGAAGTTACCTACTATCAAGGGGATGTGATGGGGTGTTTCCTAAAAATTATAACTATAGTTATTTTAATTATTATGATGCAAATGATTAATATGAAAATGGTATTTTCCCTAGTAAAACAGCACAATATTATAGAATTTCAGAACTACGAACCGGCCGATTATGGCAGTCCAGAGATTAGCCAAGGTGCAGGGAGGCGTTAAAGAACAGCTGCTTTGCTTGGAGAGAGGGAGACAAGCCGATAAAAAAGCACATCAACATGAGAGTTATATAAATCTCAAAACTAAAAAATAATAAAAAAATAAATATACCATCTGCTAGAGGCATGAGTTATCGTGGGGAGAAAACTGGCGATCGCGAGACGGTGGTTATGAGAAAGCTTTTGATAGCGTGCTTGTTTTTATTAGGGCTAGGATTTGCCCTGTTTAACTTCAAGGGATTGGCAGCTCAGGGAGAATTTGAGACGATTGTGCTGGACTTCCGCGAGGACGTGCCAGCCGAGGTGCGGCAGGAGCAGGTGCGATCGCTCGGCGCACAGCTAAACAGCGAATTCTCCCAGGCGGATAATGTGTATATCGTCAAAGGCGATCGCACTACCCTGAAAGCCTTGAGAAAATCCGGCCTAGTCAAACTGACAGAATACATCGAGCCGAATTATATGTATAAGTTGCCGGAAGCTCCCGGCAACTCCAATTACCGGGCATTCTCATCCAGCAAGGATGAGGCGCAGCCTGCCTTTAGAGGAGCTAACGATCCCTTATACGGCAAGCAGTGGAACCTGCGTAACGTCAGCATTGAACCAGCCTGGGACGAAACCAAAGGCGCAGGCATTACAGTTGCCGTAATTGACACCGGAATCAGCCAAGTTCCTGACTTGAAAGATACCAAATTTGTCAAAGGCTACGACTTCGTAAGCGACAAAGTAGAAGCAGACGACGACAACGGACACGGCACCCACGTAGCTGGAACAGTAGCTCAATCTACTAATAACAACTACGGTGTCGCCGGTGTTGCCTACGAAGCCAGCCTCATGCCCCTCAAGGTTTTGAGTTCCAGTGGCGGCGGAACAGTTGCCGACATTTCCGAAGCAATTAAATTTGCCGCGGATAACGGTGCTGATGTAATTAACATGAGCCTCGGTGGTGGCGGTGAAAGCCAAATGATGCAAGAAGCGATTAACTACGCCCACAGCAAAGGTGTCGTCATCATCGCCGCAGCAGGCAACTCTAACGAGAACTCTGCCTCCTATCCAGCTCGATATCCCCACGTCATCGGTGTTTCCGCCATTGATTCATCTGGGGAAAAAGCCTTCTACTCCAGCTACGGTGCTGGTGTGGATATCTCCGCCCCCGGTGGAGCAATGCAAGGAGAGGGAGATTCAGCAGCTGGTGGAATTCTGCAAGAAACCATCGGCTATGACGAAAATGATAATTTAATCCCCGTCTTTGCCGCCTTCCAAGGCACCAGCATGGCATCTCCCCACGTAGCCGGAGTTGCAGCTTTAATCAAAGCCGCTGGCGTGACAGAACCAGATGACATTGAGAAAGTTCTTAAGGAGTCAGCACGGGCAGTTCAGGATGACGGACTCAACTACTACGGTGCTGGCCATTTGGATGCTGGTGCTGCTGTAAAACTTGCCCTGCGCGGACAAATTACCTTCCGTGATTTCTTCCGCTGGCTGCGGGACAATGGCTATCTCAATCCTCGCTTCTGGATTGATGGCGGTGCTGTGGCACTGTTGCCTAAAGTGGCGATGGTACTGGGTTCCTATCTCCTAGCTTGGTTCTTGCGGAATTATTTCCCCTTCGGTTGGAGTTGGTCGCTTGCCAGTGGGTTACTTGCTGGGAGTTCTGGCTTGTTTTTCCTGCGGGGGTTCTATATTTTCGATCTTCCTCAGTGGCCTTTCCGCGTCATGGGTAGTTCGATTCCTGAGTTGGGAAGTGCAGTTCAAGGAAGCGGTTTATTGAATCCGATCTTTGCCAGCGTGTTAATTCCCTTTATTTTAGTAGCACTGCTACTGGGACACCGCAGCTGGAAGTGGTTTGCTATCGGTTCAGCGGTCGGTGTGGCATCCTGTTTAGTGGTGAGCGCCGTAGTAGATCCGGCGGTATTGTGGTTGGGTGAGGGCGCGATCGCTCGCACCTTCCTGATTACCAACGCCCTTCTGTGTTACGGACTCGCCTATCTAGCCTCTCAAGGAGAGAAACAAACGGCATGAGCATTTCAGTAACAGGCACCATCGAACGCAAAGGACTCGGCCCTGGAACCTGGGCATTAGTCACCGACGATGGCGAAACCTACGAACTCCAGAAACCCCCGGAAGAGTTACGCAAATCGGGACTGAAAGTAAAAGTCAAAGGTGAAGTCAAAAAAGATGTGATGACTTTCGCCATGATTGGCCCGGTTCTGGAAGTCAACTCTTTTGAGCAACTGAGTTCGGACTAAGGCTAAGGTCAGGATGGCTAATTGTATTCTGGTTAGCCATCCTGACCTTGAAAAAAAATCCCCGGCTCAAACCGGTGAGCCAGGGGATGTCAATCAGGGTGCATCTACCAATCTACTTTTCTCTGGCTTACACCACTTATCCGGAGAAATCCCAGGAAAATTTTTTTGTTCTAGGGAATGTCAGCTGTGAGGCGACCGCCTCACTTAAACTACTACTCCGTCTATCGTTAGGGGAGGCAGAGCCTCCAAGAATTACGTTTCTAGGCAGAGCTTAGAAATAAAAAGTCTTTTATCCTTCTCTCGTTCGCTTCACCAGGTATGTACCATCAGAGAAGGCGAAACTGCAAATTATGGAAACTTTAAGTAAATTAAATCTATCTAGGAAAAGAGGGGACAAATTACTCCTCCTCCAAAAAGAGAGCAGACAGATGTTCTAACTGAAGCAGGAGTGCATGGTAGCAGTGGCTCAGGAATTTCACATCTCTGTAAATCCCTTAGGGGAAAATAAATATTGGGTGCGGACAGAATGTGTTGGTACACCCGGTGCTGTGCCATTGGCCGAGGAGCAAGTGACGTGGCAGGTGGAGGGGTGGTTGGCCGATGCCAAGCACTTGATGAATGACCCGTTGTTGATGGTTTTGTCTCCAGGCGACACTTCTCGATCGGCATCGAACAACACACAGGCAAATCAATCTTCTCTAAACCTGGTGGCTTTGGGCCAGCAGCTTTACGAGGCGTTGTTTCAAGGTACGCTGCGAGATAGTTGGATGATTGCCCAAGCGATCGCGCAACATCGACAAGAGGTGCTGCGGTTGCGGCTGGGACTCAAAGACCCCCGCTTACTCAGCCTACCTTGGGAAGTGCTGCACGATGGCGAGCGCCCATTGGCAACGGGTACAGATGTTGCCTTCTCCCGTTATCAGGTGAATACCAGGTTGAGAAGTGCCGCTTTATCAGGGGCTTCCCAGGCAAATCAACCAATAAAAATATTAATGGCGATCGCTGCCCCGACTGACCAGGAAAGTTTGGATCTTAAACAAGAAGCAAGCCATCTGCAAGCAGAACTCAGTAAACGCTCTCATAATGGCTTGCCAGAAATTCAGCTCACTGTTTTGGATCAACCAGGCTCAGAACAACTGACGCACGAGCTAGAACAAGGTCAGTATCAAGTTTTTCACTACGCAGGGCATAGCGACCAAGGCGCAGATGGCGGCGCTCTTTACCTGGTTAGTCGCAAAACTGGCTTAACGGAGACTTTAAGCGGTGATGACCTAGCTGGGTTGCTGGTAAATAACGGCGTTCAACTGGCAGTATTTAACTCTTGTCGCGGCGCTCATACCGCTATGTCAAATTCCAGCGATGGCGCAGCAGAGCGAAACCTGGCAGACGCTTTGGTTAAGCGCGGAATTAAGAGCGTCCTGGCGATGGCAGAACGGATTCCCGATCGGGTAGCTTTGACGCTGGCGCGCCGGTTTTACAGCAATTTGAATCAAGGTTATCCCATAGACCTGAGCTTGAGTCGAGCGCGGCAGAATTTAATATCTACTTATGGTTCTCGCCAGCTTTACTGGGCTTTACCCATCCTTTATCTGCACCCGGAATTTGACGGTTACTTGACACCAGCCCATCACGCCATGAATGCGGGAGCCGAACGCCTCCAGTTGACTGACGCTGCTGGTACAGACCTTCCTTGGGCGGGAATTCTTGGTACACTCACCGGGGAAGAAGAAGCTACATTTGTTGCCCCGCCTGTGTCTAGATCCGGTTCCCTAACCCCCGACAACAATTCAAATCTACCGCCCAAGGATGATGATTTATACGATGAGTATGACGAACCAGACTGGGCAGATCCGGTTGACGATCTATATGACGATGCTGGCGACGAGGACGACATCGCCCTAGTCGCGGATTTGCTGCGCCAGCTCAACCCTGAACCGGGAACGCCAGCTGGGGAGACTCAGAGCGGGGGAGACAATGTAGTTTTCCATCCCTCTGTGTCCCAACCCCCAATCCCCAGCCCTCAGCCCCCAGTCTCCAATCAGCCTACCCCTACTGCCCAGTCAGCCCCTACTAAGAATTCGGTGTCGGAGACATCGCTACTAGGATATTCTGGTGCCGTAAGGCCACCAACCCCCTTCTGGAGACGTGGTGAGGGCGGGAGACAACGGGTTAAAGTCGTTCCAGCCGTGTTGGGGGCGTTAGGATCGGCGGTAGCGATCGCGCTTTTAGGATACTGGTTCTTCCAAAGTCGCCCGCCCCAACCTGGAGAACTTTTAGAATCCCAAAGAAGCTCTTTGCCAGTTACCCAGCTACCCAGTTCAAATCTCAAAGCTGTTGATTTGAAAACAGCCAACACCTCCACAGTCACAGTTGCCGCAATTGAACAGTTCGGTCAAAATAACTTAGCCGCCGCAGTTCCTGCTGTAGAAGAATTGCTCAACCGAGGAGCATTGCAGCAAGCCAAAGGAGCGCTAGATACTGTTTCTCGCCAGCAAATTGATGACGCTGCGATTAGTTTCTTGAGAGGGCGTTTGGCGTGGCAATCTATTCAAACTGGCAACAAGGATTACAGTCTAGATGATGCCCGTCGTTTTTGGGAGGTAGCTGTCAAAAAACAACCCAAATCTATCGCCTACCTCAATGCTTTGGGTTTCGCTTACTATGCTGAAGGCAATTTCAAGCGTGCTAATGAGGTTTTGTTTGATGCTTTATATTTAACTGGAGAAAACAAGCCCAATCAAAACACCTTGACTACCTATGCTGGCTTAGCACTGGGACTGAAGGAATTGGCGAAAACTCAGCCAGATGATAAGCGGACAAAACTTTTGGACGAGTCTAAAAAACTTCGCCAAAAGGTGATGACAGACGATCCCGTTAATTTTCAACCAGAGGCGCTTAGTAAAAACTGGCTCTGGTCAGAAAAAATAATTCAAGATTGGCAAAAAGCCAATAAAAATTAAAAATTGCCTCTTGAATTTTTATTGGGAATTGGGAATTGGAAGAAATCTTACCCAGTCCCTATTCTCCAGTCCCCATTTCCCAGTCCCTTCTTTTTTTACTTTTTTAGCAGTGCTGCAAGAGGCTGCCGCTTTCGCAGATCCATAACTTCTGCCAAACTTTCCTCGCCCCAATCTAGAGGATGATTCTCCTCCGCAGGCACCACTGTTACTTCACTCCTTGCGGATGCAGTCCTTGGGATGGGCGCTACTTGAATCCCATCTACAGATGGTTGATTTTGCAACATGGGACGGCGTTGCATTGGGCGCGCCAGCGTTGCGGTGTTGCTCTTAGCAATTCGCTTTTTGCCGACACTAGAACTAGGGACGGGTTTTGTACCTGCCCTTGGACGTTTGAGCGATTTACGCCGAGATGTACGATTTACGTTCAGCGCTATCAAAAGAGAACCGCCACAAAAGCCGAACGCGATCGCAGCATACAACCAAGAAGGCACTTTCTCTTTCTTTGGAGCTTCCACTTCCGGTTCTGGAACCGCCGTGAAGCCGGGTAGGGCGGTCTGGGAGTCCTCAGTCGGGCTCAAGCTGGGTAGAGGCGTTGAGGATTCCGGAAGCGTTGTTTGAGCAGGTACAGGATCAACAAGTACAGGCTTCTCTTCCTTGATTGGGCCGGTACTGACCAGACCCAGCGCTGCTATTGCACCAATTACCACTACCGATGCCCACAAGCCACCCCAGAAGGCAAGTGGGTAGTTGTAGAGCATCTGGTGCAGAAAATGAACACTGAGGCGCTGTCTATGAGGCTTATCGGGCTGATTGAGCATTGAACGCCCTCAACTGGCACAACTGACTAACATTGGGTAGTTTATATCAAAGTTTAGAACAACAGGTATAACTTAGCAGTGGCAAATTGCAAAAAGAAGGGATTGGGAATTGGGAATTGGGAAGAATCTTACCCATTCCCTAGTCTCTAGTCCCCAGTCCCCAATCTCCTACAGCAAATTTTGTTAACAATAGAGGTGAGTTTATTAGACATCCAACCACAGATACAGGCTGGGTACAAAATGGCAGTTTAATCTTGCAGGATACGATAGACTAGCTACTCGACAGGGTATAGCGAGGTTAGAAAGAAAATGGGTGAGCAAGTCACTTCTGCAATTCCAGAACATTCACAAACCGATGAAGTCAACACGGACAAGTTATCAAATGACCGTGCATCGGCAATTGTTAAACAACCTCAAATGAGTTTGTCGCGGACGACCCGCGAAGACTCGCCTAAATCCTGGGCAATAGAAAATAGTGAGAATTTATACCGGATTGAAGGCTGGGGTCAACCGTATTTCTCGATTAATGCAGCGGGTCATGTCACGGTTTCTCCCAAAGGGGAACGCGGTGGATCTTTAGACTTATTTGAACTGGTTAACGCCCTCAAGTTGCGTAATCTGGGACTGCCATTGCTGATTCGCTTTTCTGATATTTTGGAAGACCGGATCGAGCGATTGAATGCTTGCTTTGCTAAAGCGATCGCTCGTTACAACTATCCCGGTGCTTATAAAGGGGTGTACCCTGTCAAGTGTAACCAGCAGCGACACTTGCTTGAGGATCTGGTGCGGTTTGGCAAGCCGCATCAGTTCGGTTTGGAAGCTGGCTCTAAGCCAGAAATGATGATTGCTTTGGCATTGTTGGATACGCCGGGAGCGCTGTTGATCTGCAATGGCTACAAAGACCGGGAATACATCGAAACTGCGATGTTGGCTTCAAGACTGGGACAAACGCCGCTGATTGTGCTAGAGCAGATTGAAGAAGTGCAGCTGTGTATTGAAGCTAGTCGCCAGTTAGGAATCAAACCGATTTTGGGTATCCGGGCTAAGCTCTCTACCCAAGGTGTGGGACGCTGGGGAAGTTCTACAGGCGATCGCGCTAAATTTGGACTCACGATTCCAGAAATTATCCAGGCGGTACAAGAGTTACGAGATGCCGATCTGCTGGGATGTTTGCAGCTGTTACACTTCCACATTGGTTCGCAAATTTCTGCTATTAACGTGATCAAAGACGCAATTCAGGAAGCTAGCAAGATTTACGTCGAGTTAGCCCATCTGGGAGCTGACATGAAATATCTCGATGTCGGCGGTGGTTTGGGAGTGGACTACGATGGTTCTCAAACCAACTTCTACGCTTCCAAAAATTACAATATGCAGAACTATGCCAACGATATCGTGGCAGAGTTGAAGGAAGCTTGCGCGGAACACAATTTGCCAGTTCCAACGCTGATTAGTGAAAGTGGCAGAGCGATCGCTTCCCATCAGTCAGTGTTGATTTTTGATGTTCTTGGCACCAGTGATGTCCCCTCTGGCGCACCCGAACCCCCACAAGAAGGCGAATCAGCCATTATTCGTTACCTCTGGGAAACCTACCAATCCATCAACGAGGAAAACTTTCAAGAACTGTATCACGACGCGGCTCAATTCAAAGAAGAAGCCATCAGCCGCTTTAATTTGGGGATTTTACGCCTGACCGAACGAGCCAGAGCTGAACGGCTTTACTGGGCTTGTTGCGAGAAAATTCTGGCGATTACCAGAAAGCAGGAATACGTTCCTGACGAACTGGAAGACCTGGAAAAAATCATGGCGAGCATCTACTACATCAATCTGTCTGTATTCCAATCTGCGCCGGATTGTTGGGCAATTGACCAGTTATTCCCCATCATGCCAATTCATCGGTTAGATGAAGAACCCACGCGGCGAGCGATTCTGGCAGACCTCACCTGCGACAGCGACGGCAAAATCGACCGCTTTATTGACCTGCGGGATGTAAAGTCAGTTCTAGAGCTGCACAACCTAAAGCCGGGAGAACCCTACTACCTGGGAATGTTCCTGAATGGCGCTTACCAGGAAATTATGGGCAATTTGCATAATTTGTTTGGCGACACCAACGCTGTCCACATTCAGCTGACACCCAAAGCCTACAAAATTGAACACGTAGTCAAGGGAGACACGATGACGGAAGTGTTGGGTTACGTGCAGTACGACTCTGAAGATTTGATTGAGCAGATTCGCCGTCTATGCGAACAGGCGCTACTAGACAAGCGGATTACTATACAAGAATCCCAGCGCTTACTGCAAAACTACGAGCAGAGTCTGAGTCGGTACACTTATCTGTCGTCGTAAGTAGCAGGGGCAATGTCAAAGCCCTTTAATATCGTAGACAAGTAAGCCCTAGTAGGTTGGGCCTCGTGCAACCGCGAAACCAAACAAATGCCCTATTACCTATATTCCGCACCCCCAGTTGTCACATAAGACAATTGAAGGTGCGGAATTTGGGTTAGATGTCAAGTGAGGGAAAATCGTCAGCGTAAAACTACTCAACAGGGAAAGCACCGGGTTGGACTTGGACATTCTGGTTTTGACCGTTGCGATTGATTTCTACTTCCAGCTTGCCACCAACTGAACTAGCTTCTACCCGTTCCTGTACTTGATCGGCACTATTGACTTGTTGACCGCTAATTCTTTTAATAACATCTCCTTCACGTAAGCCAGCGCGGTCTGCTGGTGAGTTTTTGACGACTCGCACGATTAAAACGCCTTTGTCCTGAGTGAGTTTAAATTGTACTTCCGGACTTTTGTTAATTTCTTCTTTCACGTCTGGGGTAATCGTCACCATTTGAATTCCCAAATAGGGATGTTCAGCACGACCTTGGCTAAATAGCTGATTACCGACTCGCGAAGCAGTTTCAATCGGGATAGCAAAACCGAGTCCCTGAGCATTTGCCCGAATTGCTGTGTTGATGCCAATGACTTCGCCACGAGCGTTTAATAACGGGCCGCCGGAGTTTCCGGGGTTAATTGCCGCATCAGTTTGAATAAATCTTACTCGCTTATCAGGGACACCCACCTGTAAACTGGAACGACCTGTAGCGCTGACGATGCCTACAGTTACAGTGTTATCTAGTCCGAGGGGATTGCCAATAGCGATCGCCCACTGACCTGGTATCAAATTTTCCGAATCTCCCAGCCGTACCCACGGCAACTTATTAGCATCAATTTTGACCACAGCCACATCAGTAACTGGATCTGTCCCCACTACACGACCATTCAAAATCCGGCCATCCTTGAGCGTCACCTTAACTGTATCTGCCCCAGCGACAACATGAGCATTTGTCATCAAGCGGCCATCTGAGCTAAGAATGAATCCAGAACCCGTACCCCGCTCAATTCGGTCTTCTGGGGGAATTGGCATTTCGTTGCCAAAAAAGCGTCGGAAAAAGGGGTTTCTGAAAGCATCCGGAACTTGCTGGGACACGGTACGAGCCGAATCTATCCTGACCACCGCAGGGCCGACTTTTTCTACAGCTTCAGCAATAAAGTTCAGGTTATCTTGGGACGACCCGCGCCCTGGAGATATTTGTTGTACCGCTGGGGGAAATATTTGCTGCTGTCCGCTACTAACGCGAGTTTCGTCAGCATTAAAATAGCGACTGGCATATATTCCTGCACCACCGCCGATAGCCAACAAAGCGAGATAAGTGGTCAGCTGCTTGGCAAGTAAACTCATATTCTTTGCGCTGAACGACAGCAATACAGTAGATAATCCCACTGTAATCAAAAAAGTTCTTCACCGCAGCAGCAAATAGACTGAATACGGTTTCTGTAGTAGCTCAGAGATTATGGGCATATCTAGGCTGCAAAAGAGAATGACACACTTGTTAAGCCAGGACAGACGCTACAAAATTCGCAGGTTGGGAAGTTGTCTCTATCCTTGCAGAAGTTATAAAATATTTTTTCGTTCGTAGCGTCTCCTCACGAGAGCGACGGGCTAAAAGGGCTAAAGGTTACAAATTAAATAAGACGGCTGTAGAAATATAGGGTTTCTCAGTCGGGTGGAATATATCGCGATTGTTTTCTTTTCGCCACCTTAGTCAAGACATAGTAATGCCATGTCCTTATAGACGTATCGCACTCAACTCTTGAATTGCTAAATAAAATTGAGTAACCAATTTACCATTGAAATTGTAGAAACAATAAATTAGCGATCGCGCATTTTTTTGGGTTATTTCTCACGGCAGAATGCGATCGCCCCCAGCACCAAAGATTCAGCTCATATAGAATGTTTTTTATTAATTTTTAATTTTGCCTTTTTAATCCCTCACAAACACACTCATTCTCGTGTATTTTCTGTGTTTCGTTTCGTTCAATAGTAGGTTTTAATCGTCGATTTGGATAAACCGGTTTGACGTGAGATTGCTGTCTAATCGGAATTTGAATTATAAACTCTGTTCCATGACCAAGCGCAGAATTACACTGAAGCTGACCGCCGTGTTTTTCCACAATAATTTGATAGCTAATTGACAATCCTAACCCAGTGCCTTTGCCTACAGGTTTCGTTGTGAAGAAAGGGTCAAACATTTGACGACTGATTGCCTCTGTCATACCAATGCCATTGTCTGCAATGCAAATCGCCACTTGATTTTTGTCTACTACTTCGGTGCGAATCCGAATAGTAGGTAATTGGTAATTGGTACTTTCCTCGCCATCCTTGATTTCCCATCGCCCCTTATCCCCAGAGGGAATTTCAAATTCTCCGCTCCGCATTTTCAAGGCATCAATCGCATTACTCAGTATATTCATAAATACCTGATTAAGCTGACCCCCTAAACACTCTACAAGAGGCAGGTTGCCGTACTCTTTAATGACTCTAATTCCAAAACGCCCTGTTCTTGCTTCTAGCTGATTTTGTAATATCAAAAGGGTACTATCTAGCCCCTCGTGAATGTTAACAGATTTTAATAGACTCTCATCTAATCGAGAGAAGTTCCGCAGTGACAGCACCAAATCCCGGATACGGTTCGCTCCCACTTTCATCGAAGCTAACAGTTTCGGAAGGTCTGTACTGAGAAAATCTAGGTCAATTTCTTCAGTAAGGCGCTGAATATCAGATGTTGGCTGGGGATAGTGCTTGCTAAAGAGTTGCAGCAGCTTCAGCAAATCTTGGACATATTTATCTGCGTAGTTGAGATTGCCATAGATAAAATTGATGGGGTTGTTGATTTCATGAGCAACACCAGCAACTAGCTGCCCCAGACTTGACATCTTTTCTGTTTGAATTAGCTGGGCTTGCGTTTTTTGCAATTTGTCAAGAGTTTGTTGTAAATGCTGGGCTTGTTGTTTTAATTGCGCTTCTGATTGCCGCAATGCCGCTTCTACTGAGACGCGCTCAATAATGTCTTGTTTGAGGAGAGCATTGGCTTTATTGAGTTCGGCAGTTTGTTCTTCTATCTGTATTTTTAAATCATCATGTGCTTGCTGCAATGCCTTCTCTGCTCGTTTGCGTTCAGCAATCTCAGAACGCAGTCGCTCGTTGCTGTTTCTTAATGCGGTAGTTCGTTCCTCTACTGCTTGCTGCAATACTTCGATGACATTATACATATCTGCTGGGTTCAGCACTTGCAGCAAACTGGTTTGGGAAACGATGCCTAGTAGTTGTCCGCGATCGCTACTTACAACCAAACGCCGCACACGCCGCCGTTGCATTTCTTGATGGGCATCCCATAGGGAATCTGAGGGACGCAAGCAAAACAAGGGCGTACTCATTACATCTTGAGCCTGCGTTTTTGACAAGTCCAGCTCTAACGCCTGGAACTGCACAACGTCTCGCTCTGTAACGATTCCCACTGGGACTAGGGGTTGGGGATTGGGGATTGGGGATTGGGAATTGCAAGGACTCTTACCCAGTCCCTTGTCCCCAGCCCCCTGTCCCTGTTGTGTAATAACTACACAGCTGACTAGCTGCTGAGCCATGAGCTGGGCTAAATCTAGAACAGAAGCGGTTAAAGGTGCATGAACGACTTTAGATGTCATCACATCGGAGACATATCGCAATCGCGTCAGGAGATTGACGGGTTGCAGTGCTTTCCGAATACTGTCGTTTGTCACTACCCCAACAATTTGATCGTTATCGTCCATTATTGGCAAGTGGCGAATCCGATGCTGACGAAATAAAGAAAGGGCAGTGAAAACATCCTGAGCTTCCGATTTTCTCAGTGTAATCGCTGTTTTTGTTACTATATCGCCAATTTTGACGTTTATTAGGGAAGTTCCAGCAGCAGTCAGTCGGACTATATCCCGCTCTGTGAATACTCCCACTAGCTGCGTACCTTCTATGACCAATACGTAACAACCCGAAGAATCGGCGGTGTCAAGAACACTTTCCCTTTCTGGAAACACAGAGGTGGACGATGCGACACTTCTCTGATAATTCCTCCCTATGAGATCTTTTGAAACGTCATTGGCATCTGTTTCTATCCTGTTGGGTAGCACACAACTACTCCTTAACTGACTCATGAGCGCGAGAACATCGACTAGAAGTGTGTCAGGCGCAACGGTTAGAGGTTGACGCTCAATGGCAGGCTCTAGAGATAGTGAAGGAATAGGCAAACCGTTTAGGTGCATATATAAACCCAGCCAGTAATTTCCACAGGGGTTCTGTTGGCAATTGTAAGCTAGGATACAGCCAAATTTGTTGTTATTCTTAGTTGGGTGCAATAAATCATTACTTTAGCGTCATAAATTATTACATACTCTCATGTTTATTTGCTGCTGAAGTTTAGACAGGGCAAGACTGAGGAAGCTAAAAAAGCCAATACGGAGGGAAAAAGCAGTTTTCCCTCCGTATTGGTTATTTTTAGCAAGTTAATTGTTACAGCCCGCGCTCAAGTAAGGCTATGGCGATGGCATAGGAAAAAGGTGAATAGGGAAAAGAGGGGATACCCAGAGCGGCGATCGCGTAATATTCTCAACAATAGCGATCGCGTCCATTTTTAGTTGTTAGGCTTGATGATCAAGCTGGTTATGGGGCGCAACAACCGTACCCATACCATCTGCTGCTGGCGCGAACGAGTGAAAAGCTCAAAAAGGCGAAAAGCCGGAAAACTAATTGGGTTTTTAATTGATAAATTTAATGTTTCAATAGATATTTATCTCTACCTAATAAAAAAGACCAGCTGTTACCACAGCTGGCGCAAAAAACTCGTTGATTCTGTTGTCGTTGATCTGAGGAAATCCTAACCTGCGCGTTCCCAACCGCCAGCCTAAAAGATTTCTTAATATTTACTGTAACAGGAAATACAAACTTTGGATCATAAAAATTTACATTTTGTTGAAATCTTCACACTAAAGATAGTTGACGGCTTTCTGAGGACGACCCCAAATGATGCGCTCATGCTTATAAATCGCAATCCCAGGTTTAGCACCTTTAGGCTTGTAGACGTGTTTGGGTTGAGTGTAGACCACTGGAACCTGGTCACTTTGTCTGGCGCGGCTGTAGTAAGAAATTAAGTCGGCGGCAAATTGCAAATCGGCTTCGTCAGGGACTTCCCCCGGTGCGACGCGCAGCAAGCCATGACTTCCGGGAATTTCCTGAGTGTGGAACCAGAGGTCATAATCTCCAGCCATGCGAAAAGTTAGCTGATCGTTCTGGCGGTTGTTGCGCCCAATTAGTAATTCAAAGCCGCTTGGTGTCTGGTAATTGTATGGGTGACTCGCTTCCTCATCCCTACGGCTGCGGTTGTCTGGATCTTCTAGATATTTCTGCCCAATCAGTTCATCGCGGATTTCTAAGAGCGTTTGTAAATCTTCGGGGTCGTCGTAAGCATCAAGCTGGGTGAGCGTTGCTTCCACTTGCTCCAGGTAGTCAATTTCCTCTTGCACCTGTTGGAGTAAAGGTTCAACGGCTGTACGAGCGCGTTTCAGTTTCTGGTGTCGCTTGTAGAGGGATTGGGCATTTTGGACAGCGTTTTTTTCTGGATCTAGGGGAATTGTGACTGGCTTATCTGTTTCAAAATCGTTGAGTGCGATCGCCTTCATCCCTGGTTCCCAGTCTTGGAGGTAAGCCATCAGCAAGTCTGCTTGTTCTCGGTACTGGTCTGCTTGGTCTGATTGCTGCAAGCGTTCTTTGAAGGTAGAAGCCTTCTGACGCAATTTTTGCAGAATGTTATTGAGTTTCTGACTTAACTGATGGCGGATCTGGTTAAATTCTTGTTGATTTAGTTGGTCGGTGTAGTAGCGGTTGAGTAATTCTTGGACTGATGAGGCAGGCTTGATAATACCCCAACCTAAGACGTTATAACCCTCTGGTGTAAAGCCGGGATGAAACTGGCTCTTGAGTGGGGACACGGAGGACAACGCTTTTTCTTCCTTCTCTCCTTGTTCCCCTCTACCTCGGTTCCCCTCTTCCCCAGTCCCCAGTTCAACTACTTGCAGCCACTCTTGCCATTTTTGAAATAATTTATCCCAGTCGGATGATATCAAGCTATCGGTGGTAGCCTCTGAATCTAGGCCTGCGGCTTGTGCCATTGATACCACCAGCGCTGGACTTAAACCCCGGTAGTTTTTCAGTAAGTTCCGCCGCAGCGTTCCTGGTACAAGACTGACTCGCTCTTGCCAGCGCTCTTGGGATTCTCTCAAACTGGGAGTAGTGTTGGTGAGCGCTGGGGGTACTTCGTAAGGTTGTCCGGTTTGGATAGGACGGACGCTGGACTGCTGGCTGCTAACTTGATGGGCGACAGTGACAATTAGGTTGTCTGCACCTGTGAGGATAACGTTGCTGTATTTGCCTATAACTTCGACGTACAGGTGCCAGAATACCGGGTCTCCGGGACGTTTGGCAAATTGCAAGTCTAGCACTCGCTCCCAAGGCGCGATCGCTTCAATTGCCACCAAGGCAAATCCTCCCAGTTGATGTCGCAGCTGGTCGCTGAAGGTAAATGTATCCGGTGTCCGGGGCGGTGGATTTCCTATACAAACTCTCGCCGCTTGCGGATGCCAACAAATTGTCAGCCAACCCCGTCGCTTCAAGGTTCGCAGTGCTAGAGATATTGTAAAGCGATCGCGCTGATAAACCTGTTCGGTGCGCGCTGGTATCCATTCATCGCGCAGTTCGCAACAAGCACCAGTTAGGGTAGTAAAGTCAACAAGTTGCACGAGAGAACGTAGTTTTTATTGTTACAAGCTCACAATTAGTTTACTTCTATCCTTGCTAACTAAGTCACCTGATCTGGAAGCAATTCACATGGAACCGCTATTTTTATCTATTTCTTTTGGAAGAGTTAAAAAGAACTGAAAGGTAAAAAAAAGCAGTTAGTACCTAAAAACGGGGTTTTTCGTGGATTTTAAGCTTGTAAGTCAATATTATTGTAGATAACATGGGAACTAGACTCTATGAAGCTTTTTATGCGGCTATGCCGTTAGTTTTTTATGGACATCCAGCTAATCAACATCGGTTTTGGTAACATTGTGTCTGCAAACCGAGTTGTTGCCATTGTCAGTCCAGAATCTGCCCCGATCAAACGGATCATTACCGATGCCAGGGATCGAGGCCAGCTGATTGATGCCACTTACGGGCGTCGTACCAGAGCAGTAATTATTACTGATTCTAGCCACGTCATTCTCTCCGCTATTCAGCCGGAAACTGTTGCCCATCGCTTCGTTATCGGCAAAGACGGTAGCGCCAACAACTAAAGACTAAAAAGGCAATCATGTAAAAGGCAAAAATGAATAATTTTTGCTGCGCTCCTTTCGTGGGGGATCGCCTGAAAGCTTTCTTATTGAGAGACGAAGGAAATATATAGTTCCTATAGTCCAAAGTCTCAATTCAATGTTTTAAAGTAGAAAGTCTACAGTTTGTTGCATGAGTCAGAAGAGTATGGGAAAAGGGAGACTGATTGTTTTGACAGGGCCGAGTGGAGTAGGCAAAGGCACGCTGCTGCGATCGCTTCTAGCGCGTCATCCAGAACTATATTTTTCTGTATCGGTCACCACTCGCTCCCCCCGTCCTGGGGAGATTGACGGTAAAAATTATTATTTTGTCAGCCGCAACCAGTTTGAGGAAATGGTAACAGCTGGTGAACTGCTCGAATGGGCTGAGTTTGCCGGAAATTATTATGGCACTCCCAAACGCCGGGTGAAGGAACACATTCAGCAAGGACAGTGGGTGATTTTAGAAATTGAACTCGAAGGGGCGCGGCAGATCAGGAAAAATTTCCCAGAGGCATTGCGGATCTTTATCATGCCTCCTTCTGTAAGCGAGCTAGAAAACCGGATACGAGGCCGGGGACAGGATTCTGAGGTAGCGATCGCCCGCCGTCTCAGTCACGCTCAAGCAGAAATTGCCGCCGCCAGTGAGTTTGATATTCAAATCGTCAACGATGACTTGAAAGATGCTCTTCAAGCGATTGAAGACGCTATTTTTACCACAGCAAACTGTTGATTTTTTTACGCCCACAACGCGAAGGTTCACGCTTTAGGTAGCACAGCGATCTGCCTGTCTCTTTAAATGTTCCTTTCTTTATAAAGAATCACCCTTTCGGGTGATTTACTGTTGCACACTGTCTTGTATTACGAAAAATTTGTTTGTGTATTTGTGTCTAATATCATGCCGAGAAAAAGACACTCGCAGACTGAATTAAAGGACACAAAACTGCTATGCAACTAGGAACTCTCAAAAAAATTGGCGCTGGCTTAACAGCTTTTACTCTATTAGGAATTACACTAAGTGTTGCCGTTCCCCAAAATTTAGCCGAACCATCTAACGCAGGTAATAAGTTTGCTCCCAGAACTGTCGCACCAGAGCAAGCAGGAGGTGCGGTTAGTGAAGCCGATACCGTCCGCCAATCCATAAAAGCTAGAGTAGGTACAGCAAACGCACTCGGTGCAGGTGTGCCAGGGACAGCGACAGATGATGGTCGGGTTTATAACGTGTTGAGTACCGTTAATATCCGCTCTTGTCCCAGCACCAGCTGCCGTATCTTGCGCGTCGCTCGACCGGGAGCCGATGTTTTAAACGATCCTAGCGGAGGCACTCAGCAAGGCAATGGTTATACTTGGGTTCGCGTTACCTACGGTTATACTTCCGCCAATGTCTGTGCAAGCGGTCGTCTTCAAGGCTGGATGATTGTTAACCCACTGGCTCCGGGAACGGCTCATGTAGTTAAGTCACCTGTAAATCTTCGCAGATCGCCATGCAGTGGCCAAATTATCAAAACTGTACCTATTGGCACCAAGTTGAACTTTGCTGTAGATAACAACCAGTGGAACAATAAGTGGTACAAAATTACTGTGCCTGGGTCAACACCAGGGACATTAGGTTATGTTGATGGTTGGGACTATGTTGATGTCTACTAACAATTAGGCTAATTCTTGTTGCTGATAAAGCAAAGCCCGGTAGTGATACCGGGCTTGTTTTTTAGAGCGTAGAGAGTAAGGTTAGACTACTCCTGTGCTGCTTTTTCAAGAGAGTTGTAAGGTGATTGAGGTTACAAAACTCAACCTACAACTAACTAATGACTTATTCCCAAACGTCCAAATCGAGCGCTCGCGAACCACCCCGTTCTAGCATTAACAAAAGGTTCTTGAGTTGTCCCCAAATCAAGAAGCCGATAAATAAAGTGAGTGGCACAGCAACCCCACAAGCCAGCGAGCCGGGAAAGCCAAAAATCTCTAATCCAGCCACAAGAAATACGCAGACACCCGCACAAATTCCCAGAAACGGCAGTTGTAACTGCATACCTTGCATTTGTGCTAGGGTGCGGGTGGAGCGGTTTTTTGCCCACTCCCGCACTTGTTGTTTCAGGGTGGCTTCAAAAGCAGCGCCAGAGGTTAGTCCAGCGAATAAACCAACAACGAGTAAAAAATACGGCGGGTCTGGAAAGTAATACACTAATAACTCCTAATGGTTAATGGCTAATAGCTAATAGCTAATTATTAAAAGCCATTAGCTATTAGCTTCAAGATTTGTGTTGAAAAGCAGAGAATGTGGAAACAGTGGGCAAAAGCGCTGCGACTCCCTCGGTGGAGAGTTCAGTTAAGGCTCCCAATGCCACATTGAACAACCGTGCTGGTTTCAGGTCGTCTTTAACCAGATTCCAGAGGCGTCGGACTTCCTCGGTATGAAGGCGGTCATCTTCTGTTAAAGCTATCAGTAATTGCCGTCGCAGAAACTGACCTTCTTCAGAAAGGATAAACTGTAAACCGAGTTGTGCTGTGGGTAATAGATCGAAATTATCATCACTGCGGGCGATCGCAATCATATTTTCCAATCGCTGCCACTGGAATTTACCATCTTTGAACAGCACCTCAATCAACCGCCGCCGCATTTCGGGAGTTTCCCCGGTGAGTAAACGCCGCGCCACATAGGGATAGCCAACTTCGACGATTTTGAAATTCGGATTCAAGCTTAAAGCTAATCCCTCTTGCGTCACCAGAGAACGAATAATCAAGGCAAATTTTGCGGGGACGCGGAACGGATATTCATACATCAGTTCCGAGAACTTGTCTGTAACTGTCTTGAAGTTGAAGTCTCGCACACTTTCGCCTATCGCTTGATCCAGCACGGTTTCCAGCGCCGGAATGATGGGAATAATGTTTGTCTCTGGTGTCAAAAAGCCTAGCTTCACAAAGTCTTTGGCTAACTCGATGTAGTCTTTGTTGATTAGGTGAACTACGGCGCTGACGAGGTTTTCTTTGGTATGCTCCTCCATCTGATCCATCATGCCAAAGTCAATGAATGCCATGCGCCCGTCTGGCATGGCAAACAGGTTGCCTGGATGAGGATCGGCGTGGAAAAAGCCGTGTTCTAGCAGCTGTCGCAGTCCTGATGTTACGCCAATTTCAATCAGGCTATCTGTGTTCAAACCTGCTGCTTTGATCCGCTCAGTATCTGTCAGCTTGAAGCCGTGAATCCACTCTAAGATAAGAACGCGGTTGCTGGTGTATCGCCAGTAAATTGCTGGAACTTTGACGGTGGGATCGTCGCGGAAGTTTGTGGCGAATTTTTCGGCGTTGCGTCCTTCGTTGAGGTAATCAACTTCTTCAAATAACTTGGTGCCGAACTCATCGACAATTAAGCGCAGGTCATGCCCTAAATTTAGGGGAAGCCAGGGAGCTACCCAACCAGCAGCCCACCGCATTAAGTACAAGTCTAGGGTAATGGTTGGTAGCAAGTTGGGGCGTTGCACCTTGACTGCTACTTCTTCGCCAGTGTGGAGACGGGCTTTATATACTTGTGCTAGGCTGGCTGCGGCTAGAGGATCTGGGGAGATTTCGCTAAATATCTCTTCTATGGAGCGGTCTAGCTCTGTCTCGATGATATTGAAGGCGATCGCATTATCAAACGACGGCAGTTGATCCTGTAGTTTGATGAGTTCTTCTAAAAAGTCTTTCCTTATTAGGTCAGGGCGCGTGGAGAGGGCTTGACCGACTTTAATAAATGTAGGGCCGAGGCGGGTTAGTATTTCCCGCAGTTCGGTGGCGTGTTTAGATGCGACTTGTCGCATCTCTACATTCCACAATTCATCCCACTTTAACCCGATAAAGAATCTCGCAAAGGACAAAATAATGTTGATGCCACGCCAGATAACTAGCCAAGGACGATAAAGGTAGTATTGGGCGATCGCTTTTGGATCGTAGCCCCCAGACTGGACGAGTGGATACCGATTCACGCTTGTGTCTGCCTCTCAAAACAAAACTTATTAGTAAGTAGCGGCTTGGTAGTAGTAAAGCCACTTTTTAACTTGATCAATCAAATAACACTTATTTCCAGAGATTCCTTCCGCAATCTCTCGTAACTTTATACATTGTTTTTTACCAGTTTTTTAACGTTTTATTAACTATAGTATACAAAAATACAGACACCATCGGGGATCAATATCCTGGGCTGGGGACTGGGGACTGGGACTGGGGGCTGGGGACTAGGTAAAACTTTTTCCCAATCCCCAATTCTCAATCCCCAATCCCCAATCCCCAGCTCCAAGATTGCAGGGGAAAAACTTTTTTGCTCAAAGGGGGAAATTCAGGAGAATTTTTACCCTCCCCGACATGGGGAGGGGTCAACACGTTCGGGCTTCAGACTAGCTGCTGGACTTGGCTTCTAGGTTTTCCATGCGACTTTTTAGCTCCTGATTTTGCTTTTTCAACTGATCGAGTTCCTCTCGCAATTGTTTGATAGCTTGATCGGAACCAACGTTTTTTTGCACCCGTTCAACTGCTTCCTCAGCGATACGACGAACTCGCCCATCGGGAGTTTGATCGGCAAGACTTTGTAAAATCGCGATCGCTTTCGGAGTCTCCATCTGTCCCAGTGCTATAGCAACTGAAACTTGCGTTAAGAAAAACGTTTCTTTAGAAAGTTTGCTTAATTGCTCTAGAATCCGTTCCAGGTTGACATTATTCTGACCTGTAGAAATGCCTCCTAGTGCGCGAATGGCTGCAAGGCGCAAAGCCTGCGGAACTCCGGGCGCGGTATATTCTAAAATCAGATCCAAAGCTTCTGGTGAAGTTTTGAGTTGAGATAAACCTGCGATCGCGCCCGTCCTAACAACCTCATTCCAACCAGCTTTTTCCTTCAGTACCCAGTGCAGCAGTTTCAGTACCTTTTCTTGCTTGGGCTTTTCGTCCAAGTGGGCTGCTCCAATTCCCGCGATCGCGTTAGCTGCGGCAGCTTCCACATAGTAGCTGGCATCTCCTTTTTCCAGCAGTGGTTTCAGTGCTTTATAGCTTTCTTGCGTCTTGATTTGAGCTAGTGCTTGCACCACTGCACGACGTACTAAAGCCTCTTTATCTTGCAACCCGACAACTAAAGCATCAAACGACTGATCGAGTTTAACTTCAGAGAGTTGTTTGGCAACTTCCGCCCGAACTCCCCAGCAAGAGTCATTCCGCAAAGCAGCAGCAAGAGCCTTTACCACCTCTAATCCACCTTTTTTTGCCAACGCCTCAGCAGCGTAAATGCGAGAAACCGGATCGGGATCGAATTGCAGTTGTGCTTTGAGTTCGGCAACTGGGTACTCTAAAGACACAGTTTTCAGGAAATTATTTCCCACATCAAAGCTTACATATTCGGGTTTCTTTTCTAAGGGGAAGTAAAAACTTTGTTCCCGCTCATTTACCCGAACCTTGAAAATCTTTGATTTTGGATTTTGCTTGTCGGGGTCAGCGTCCTCTTGCTGACTATAACCGAAGGCAATCGGAATTTTCAAGTCAAATAACTCGCTTTTGCTGCCGTTATTATCACTTGCAGCTTGAGTTTGCGTAACTGTAATTTTTGCTAACTTGCTGTCAGCATCCCAAACATAAGCAACTTTGAAATCTGGATGACCGCCGCGATAAACGTACTGGTCGAATAGAAATAATAAGTTGCGTCCGGTAGCTTTTTCAATGGCTCTTAGCAAGTCAACTGTTTCGACTGTTTGGTGGGCGTTATCCTGAACAAACGTATGAATTGCCTTAAAAAATAGCTCGTCTCCCAACTCTGTCCGAATCATGTGATAAACGCAAGCGCCTTTTTCGTAAAGGTGCCTGTCGTACAATTCAATTGCTTCCCGGTAAACATGAGTTACAATTGGACGACGGTAGCGGCTGCTATCTTCTGAAATGTAGCTACGAGCTTCATTTAATAGATAATAGGCTGCATCTTGCGCTCCATATTCTTCGTCTGTCCACAGCACTTCTGAATAAGATGCCATGCCTTCTTTAATCCAAGCATGAGACCAGTGCTTGATAACCACTAAATCCCCGAACCACTGGTGAGCGAGTTCGTGAGCAACTAAACTTTCAGTAAGGCGATTATCTAAAGATGCCCGTTCATCTAACAAGCAGCGGTCAGTTAGCAGGGTGGTAGAAGTGTTCTCCATACCGCCAAAAATGAAGTCATCAACGCAGACTTGGGCGTATTTAGGAAAAGGATAGGGATAGCCAAATTTTTCGCTGAAAAATTCAATCATCCGGGGAGTTTTGCCCATGCTGCGGCGGGCATCTTGTTCCCGATTTTTCTCCACATAATATGTTACGGGTTTGCCATTCCATTCATCCTTAATTTCCGCAAAGTCACCTACAGCTAAAGTTATCAAGTAGGAGGGATGAACTTGCTGCTGTAACCAGTGGTAAATTTTGCTTTCGCCATCTTCCTTTGTTTCGATCAATTCTCCATTGGAAATAGCGATCAGAGGTTTGGGAATTTTGACGCGAATTTCTGAAGTTGCCAACTGTCCCGGATAATCAAAGCAGGGGAACCAGAAGCGGGAGTCTTCATCTTCTCCTTGCGTCCAGACTTGCGTCGGTTTGTGGGGATAATGTTTGTTGGGGGTGATGAAGTAGATGCCGCGTTGGGGTTTTTCGACCGAGTAAGCGATCGCTACCTTTACCGATTTTCCCATTTCCGTAGGTGTCTGCATCTGAATATGCAGCTCGTTGCCATCATAGTCAAACGTTTGCGGCGATTCGTCAACCTCCACTGAATGAATATTTAGGTTAACGGCATCCAAAGTTAAACGGTCAATCCCACTCCGCACAGGGGATAATGTGATGGTGCAAGTGCCGACGACGCTTTGATTGGGAATGTCGAGGGCTAAATCCAGAAAAATATGTTCAACTTGTCCGGGTCGGTCTGGGTTGTAGTGGGGTCTAGCACCCGGTAACTCAAAGGATTTATGACGTGTATTGTCGGAATCAAAACTAAGCTGGAAATTCATGTTCGCGATCGCGCCCTTGAGACAATAGGGGTATGGCTACAACCCCTTAAACAAAGCCATTGAAGTATATTTTCCACATTAGCGCCTTTCCCGCGATTGTACTTAGGATTCCATGCACTACAGGGGATTTTTCATCATTGGACTGCTTTTTCAGCGATAGAATTGCTTTTACTCCACTTTTTAAGCAATTTTATTGCTTGGAGCCTCTCTTAAAAAGGATATTTAACGGTATCTCCACATTGCTCAATCCTCTCCAATTTATCGGAGGTTGGGGGTTCGCCTCGTGAAATCGCACGCAACTCAACTGTCTTGACTTCTATTCCAATTAACAATGGCAATTTACTCCCGCTCCTCTGATTTTATTTAAACTTAATAATTCCATTTGCGGAGTTTCTTCTAATCGCATTGAAGTAGCCCTAGGACACTCCCATAAAAAATAATTTAATGGGAAATAGTGCATAAGTAAAATTACCAATTGGGCTGCCAAAGAATTGGAATGAGAATATCCCAATACCATCACTGGCAGCAGCGACGACAATCAAAGAAGAAATAAACCGAGGAAAAATTAAAATGTCTGAAACAAAACCAAATCGTTTAGTTCCTATTGTTGTTGGTACTGCCGTTTTAATTGCAGGTGGCGTAGGTGGCTATCTTTACCTCAAAGGTGGTTTGGGTGGCGATGCGACGAGTCCTCTGGGGAGTGCCAAAGTGGTGCCAGATGAAGCATTAATGGCAGGTTTTGTCTCCACAGATCCGAAAGCTTGGGCGCAATTGGAACAGTTCGGCACCCCGGAAGCCCAAAAGTTAGTTGCCAAAGGTTTAAACAATTTCAACAAAGATATGTTGACTGAATCCAACGTCTCTTATGAGAAAGACATTAAGCCTTGGCTAGGTAGCGTGATGTTTGCTGTGCTGCCATCGTCTCCAGTAAAACCTGTACAAGCTACGCCACAATCCACACAGGAACCGAATGTTTTGATGGTTGTCGGTATCAAGGATAAAATTAGCGCCTTGAATTTCGCCAAGAAGGTGAAAAAAGCTGGAAGCAAGGAAATTGACTACAAAGGTATCAAAATAACCGAAGATCAAGGGAAATCTAGCAAAACTTATACAGCGGTTTTAAATAACCATTTAGTGTTGTCTGACCAAAGAAAAACTGTAGAATTAGCGATTGATACCTTCAAAGGTCAGCCTTCATTTGCTGGTAAAGAAGGTGCAGCCAATATTCTCTCGAAGAGTACAAACGTACAGAACTCCTTAGCTCAATTTTATGTGCCTGATTACGGCAATATGGTAGAGGAATTGTTGGCAACCAATCCTAATGCAACGCCATTACCTCCAGAAACAATAAAGCAGCTGAAAGCATTGAAGTCAATGGTTATCGGTGTTGGGGTCGATAATGCGGGTATACGCATGAAGGCGATTGGTAAGATAGACCCGACAGCGGTTGTGCAAGCAGAGTATAAACCCAATGCTGGCAATGTGGTGTCTCAATTTCCTGCTGATACTATTGCCTTGATCAGCGGCGGTGGTATCAGCCGTACTTGGGATGCGGTAGTTGAACAGTCGAAAAAAGATCCCGAAGCCCAGAAAGCATTTGAACAAACACGCCTACAACTAAAGGAAAGCCTGAATCTTGACCTAGATAAAGATATCTTTGGTTGGATGGATGGTGAATTTGCTATGGCTGCAATTCCATCTAGTCAAGGTATTTTAGCGCCAGTTGGCTTTGGTGGAGCTTTGGTGTTTCAAACAAGCGATCGCAAAACCGCTGAAAATACCTTCAGTAAACTTGATGCACTTGCTAAAGGTAACTCAATCACGGTAGCCCAAAGAAATGTTAAAGGTAAAGCTGTCACTGAATGGCAGATACCACAACAAGGTGCATTTTTGGGACGTGGTTGGATAGATGAAAACACCATGTTCATCGCTATCGGTGGCCCCATCGCTGATGTGATCGCCACCAAACCCAGCCAGACTTTGGACAATAGCCCATCGTTTAAAGCCGCCACAGCGTCGTTGCACAAGCCAAATGCAGGCTACTTTTACCTAGATATGGACAAAACCATGTCTCTAGTAAATCGCCAGCTACCTGCTTCCCAAAAGAATGCGATCGCGCCAGAAACAGCCGCTGTTCTCAATTCCATTCGGGGTGTCGGTCTAACTGCTACTCAGTCTGACAAAACAACTGCTGAAATTGAGGTGTTACTAGCCCTAAAGCAGAAAACTGGGAATTAGTCAATAGTTATTGGTCATTAGTCAGCAGTCAGGGAAGAGTTGGAAAGTTGGAAGGAAAATCCCTAGCCACCGTTTCAACCTTCAAACGTTGCAACGCTAACAGACAACAAACAATAAACTAATAACTAATGGCTAATAACTAGGGACTAATGACTACTGCTGTAAAAACTGCTCCCGGAATATCTTCGCGCTTGGTGAATGGGTTGCTGGCGATCAAGCCGTTAGCCAATCTTGCCAAGCATCAGGCGCGAACTATGATGATTAAACGCGCCGAGAGAATTGGAGTACCTTGGACAAAGCAAGTAAAGGAACTATCGCAACTCGACTGGGGAACTGGGTTAGAGAAAGTACAAAACCCAGAGCTAGTTTACCCAGAATACTATGTGCGATCGTTTCATGCCTACGAAAGCGGTAATTTAAGCTGGGAGGCTGCTTGGGAGGTAGAAGTCGCCGCTTATGCCGTTCATGCTGGTGTTTGGAAAGATGCTGGTAGCCAGGGAGATGCTAGACTTCGCCAAAGTTTCTTCGATATTCTCACTAGCCAAATTTCCACCCAGCCGCAAGATATTTTAGACTTGGGGTGCAGTGTCGGGATGAGTACCTTTGCCCTGCAAGATGCCTATCCCCAGGCAAAAATCACTGGCTTAGACTTGTCTCCCTACTTTCTGGCAGTTGCCCAATACCAATCGCAACAGCGTCAGAAATCAATTCAGTGGGTTCACGCAGCTGCTGAATCTACAGGATTGCCAGATGCTTCGTTTGATTTAGTTTCCATCTTTCTGATGTGCCATGAGTTGCCTCAATCGGCAACAATGCAAATTTTGAGAGAAGCCCGGCGCGTACTGCGTCCCGGTGGCCATTTGGCAATTATGGATATGAACCCAAAGTCGGAAATTTACATCAAGATGCCACCGTATATCTTGACATTGCTCAAGAGTACCGAGCCTTACCTGGATGAATATTTTGCCTTAGATATTGAACAGGCGCTAGTAGAGGCAGGATTCAAAGTACCCACTATTACTTTCAATACTCCTCGCCACCGCACGGTAATCTCACAAAAGTAATACTGTCGCTTTCGTGACGAGAGGGCTACAAAAAATTTTCTAACTCGTTTAGGACTATAGCAGTCCTAAACGAGTTGTGAGCCAGCCCTTCAGATGCCCGACTTCTTAGAGAAGTCGGGCATCTCGCCTTCACGAATTGTTTAAGGCTGCTACATGGGTTTGGACTTCGGGGATCGCAGTTTCTCGGTAAATCGATAAAGTCGAGCTTAGGATAGATTGCCTAAGCTGAGGAAAAAAGCAGAATATGGTGACTGCGTAAACCTATAGAACAGTGCTTGAGTGCAATTGAAGTGCATCTGAAATTGTCTCAAGGAGCGCAGAGATTTAGATATCATGCGATCGCTTATGCAAAAAGTTCTTTGGTTACTGGCAGCACTTTCCCTGGTCGGAGCTATTGGTCAACAACCAGCGCGCTCGCAATCTATTATCCCAGCTACTGACGGCACTGCTACCGTCATCACCCCTAACGGTAATCTTATCAACATTAGCGGCGGAAATCTATCCGGAGATGGAGTAAATCTCTTTCATAGTTTCACCGAATTTGGTATCCGCCCTAATGAGATAGCTAACTTTCTTTCTAACCCAAATATTGAGAACATACTCTCCCGTGTAACTGGGGGCAAAGCCTCAATAATTAACGGTTTAATTCAGGTTACTGGTGGCAACTCGAACCTATTTTTACTCAACCCATCGGGCATTATCTTTGGCCCAAAAGCTATTCTTAACGTACCGGGTGACTTCACCGCTACCACCGCCAACGGTATTGGTTTTAATCAAAATTGGTTTAGTGCTATTGGTACAAATAATTATGCGGCTCTAGTAGGCAATCCCACCAGCTTTGCCTTTACGATAAATCAGCCGGGGGCAATTATTAATGCAGGTTCTCTAGCAGTTGGTGCAGGACAAAATTTAACTTTGTTAGGCGGCACTGTCATCAGTACAGGAAAACTTGTTGCCCCTGGGGGTAATATTATCGTGGCGGCGGTGCCGGGTGAGAGTACGGTGCGCGTGAGTCAGCCGGGAAATCTGCTGAGTATAGAGGTGGGAACTGGGGACGGGGGACTAGCGACTGGAATTAAACCCCTCTCTCTTCCCCAGTTATTGACAGGCGGGAAATTGAGGAATGCGACTGGAATAACAGTTAATAGCGATCGCATACAATTAACCGGATCTGGGTTGCCAGTAGCAGCTGGAGATGTGGTAGCGCGGGAGGTGACGGCGGGAGCAGCGACACTCTCGGCACGCAATTTGACGCTGGTAGAAAGTCAACTCTACACTACTGGAAACTTGAATCTGCAAGCCACAGAGACAGTGCGAGTCCGGGACAGCGTGGAAAAAAGCTTTGTTGCCCAAGCTGGAGGCAATTTATACATTCAAGGCAATCAAAGCATCGATATTCTGGCGCTAAATCACCCAAAAACGCCCTTTACCAGTGGTGGAAATCTCAGTTTAATTAGCGATGGCAATATTTCTGGGGATGCTCACTTTAGCAGTGGCGGCGACTTTTCGATTCGCAACACACTGGGAAACCCTGGAAAATTTGTCAGTCTCTATGACCCGATTATTAGCTCAGTAGGGGATGTTAACTTTGGCGATTATACGGGAGTTTCGCTGAAAATAGAGGCAAAAGGCAATATCACAGCTGGCAATATTGTCATTACGGGAGCAGATACATCACTCATTGTTGGTCAAGACCCAGATATTCCCATTTTGAGCAGCACTCCCGCCTTAATTTTAAGAGCAGGCGTTACCAATCTGGAAAATCCGCCCAACTTCGGCTCAAGCTCCTACTCTATTACAAACCTCGGCACGCTTCCAGGCGGTAACTTAAGTAACGCCTATGACATCAACAATAATGGTCAAGTGGTGGGTGTTTCCAACATCGCTAATGGAAACTCTAGCGGTGTAGTGTGGGAAAACGGCGCTATCCAAAACCTCGGAACTCTCCCCGATAATGACTTCAGCAGCGCCAACGCTATCAATGATGCTGGTGTGGCGGTTGGTAATTCAGGCACTTTTAGCGGCAACTTAAATGCTGTAGTGTGGCAAAACGGCGCTATTCAAAACATAGGCAATAACTCTCTTCAAGCCAACGATATCAACAATCTCGCTCAGGTGGTTGGGATTACTAACTTAAACGGTAATAATCAGGCTTTTTTGTGGCAAAACGGGGCTATCCAAAACCTCGGAACCCTCCCCGGCAATGACTTCAGCAGAGCCAACGCCATCAACAACAATGGTCAAATTGTCGGCAGTTCAGGCACAGTTAGCAACGGTTCTCAAGCTGTGCTGTGGCAAAATGGCGTTATTCAAAACTTGGGTACGCTTCCAGGCGGTAATTTCAGCAACGCCTATGGCATTAATGATGCGGGTTTTGCGGTCGGGGATTCGCAGACGGCAAACGGCAACTCTCAAGCTGTGCTGTGGCGAAATGGCGCGATCGCACTCGGAACTCTACCAGGCGATAACTTCAGCCGCGCTAACGACATCAACAACATCGGTCAAGTTGTCGGTAGTTCGGAAGGTGCGAACCAGAACACTCGTGCTTTTCTCTGGCAAAACGGCATAATTTCAGACCTGAATAACTTGATTTCTCCCAGTTCTGGCTGGGATTTTCTGCAAACTGCCGCAGCTGTCAATGATGTTGGGCAAATCGTGGGAACTGGTTTCATCGGCGGACAAAGCCGTGCTTTTCTGTTGACACCGCTTACTTCTAGTTCTGTAGCAAGTCCGGGAAGCATTACGGTAGGAAATATTTTCACCCCAGGGGGGCCAGTTATTTTGTCAGCGACAAGCGATATTAATCAGCTTGGTGAAATTAACTCCAATGGTGGGGAGATTAGCCTTACTACTAGCAACGGCAACATCACTGCGGGAATAATTAATTCTAGTTCTACGGAGAATGGTGGTGCTGTCACCTTGAAGACTCCTAATGATATTCAAGTTAACTATATAAATGCCCAAGGTGGCGTTTCTGGCACAGGTGGTAGAGTTGACATTACCACTGATAACTTTTTTCGGGCGATCGCTACTTTTCCGAACCAAAATGCGATCGCTGCCAGCATTTCTACAGTTGGTGGACTAAATGGTAATCAGGTAACTATCCAACATGGCGGCGGAGCCAAGAGTATTCCTTTTGTAGTCGGCGATGCTACTGTGAATGGTACTGCTGGTGCAATTACTACTGGCAGCAGACTTGTAGATAATGCGATCGCGCCGCAGCGTTCTTTTGCAAGTAGCTTCACTCAAGGCAATATCCAAATCATTACTCAAAACTCGCCATTACCAGACCCAAATCAACCGCCATCAGATCCCAATCAACCGCCATCAGATCCCAATCCACCGCCATCAGATCCCAATCCACCGCCACCAAATCCAAATCAACTAAGTGAAAATTCCGCACCACCACAGGCATATCCAATTTCCCAGAGTGCGATCGCTTATAGTGTTCCTAACGTTGAAGTAGACGCGGTGGTAGCTGGACTTGAAAATTACTTTACCAACCAAGTTGAACAATATCTGGGTACAACAACCGATACTGCGCCGATAAATTTGGCACAAGCCCGCAACGTACTCCAACAAACTGAAACAGCAACAGGTGTGAAACCAGCACTTATATATGTAGTTTTTGTGCCACCATTGCTGAAACCAGAAACAGGGGAAAATAGGAGCAATTCCCAATTCCCAATTCCCAATTCTCCAGCCTCAAATTCTAGCGACCAACTCGAACTGGTAGTAGTCACCGCCAAGGGTGAAATAGTTCGCAAACGAGTAGAAGCGAGTACACGAGGCGCATACGCTACGCGATCGCAAGTTCTCAAAGTTGCTGACGACTTCCGCAACCAAATCTCCAGCCCCAGAAATACTCGGAGTTACCTCGCCCCAGCCCAGCAACTCCATCAATGGCTAGTAGCACCCATCAAAGAAGATTTACAAAACCTGGGCATCCAGAATCTTGTATTTATCATGGACACCGGCTTGCGTTCCTTGCCCTTAGCCGCCCTTCACGATGGCGAAAAATTCTTGGTAGAACGCTACAGTGTAGGACTAATGCCAAGTCTCAGCCTCACCGATACCCGCAGCAGCGACATCAAAGAATCCCAAATTTTAGCGATGGGGGCATCGCAATTTACCAATCTGCAACCCTTACCAGCAGTGCCAGTAGAATTATCTTTAATTACCCAGTATCTGTGGGAAGGGAAATATTTTCTTAACGAAGCTTTTACCCTGAAAAATCTCAAAGCGCAACGTCAGCAGAACCCCTCTGGAATTATCCACCTTGCCACTCATGCAGAATTTAAGCCTGGTGAACCCAGTAAATCTTATATTCAGTTGTGGGATACTCAGCTGCGACTCAACCAGTTGCGCCAACTAGAGTGGAATAACCCGCCAGTGCAATTATTGGTGCTAAGTGCCTGTCGCACAGCGTTAGGGAATGAACAAGCAGAATTAGGTTTTGCTGGGTTGGCTGTGCAGGCGGGTGTCCAATCGGCGTTGGCAAGTCTGTGGTACGTTTCCGATGAGGCGACCCTGGTACTGATGAGTGAGTTTTACCAGCAGTTGAAGAAAGCCCCCATCAAAGCCGAGGCGTTGCGACAAGCGCAGATAGCAATGTTGCGGGGAGAGGTAGAAATTAAGGGAGGTCAATTGCATACTTCGGCTGGAGATATACCAATGCCTCCCAACTTCGCCAACCAGGGAGATAAAAACTTTACTCATCCCTTTTACTGGGCAGCTTTCACAATGATTGGCAGTCCTTGGTAGGGGCGAATGCTTCGCCCCTACGACCCGCAAAAATCTTTGTGTCTATTCTATTGTCTATGAGGATGCGATCGCTTTTTTTGCTTTCTTCCCACCTTGATTTTGCCGACGGCGCAGAATTTCTGCTAACGGTAAAATACCCAATATTGCTAACGAACTTGGTTCGGGAACTGCTTGATTTGGATTTCCAGCCACACGGTTGCGGACAGCAACAGCAGTATCTGGGAAATCGCTAAACAAGCCATCAAGGCCAAGTTTCAAGAACTTTTCGTACTCCAGTTCTGGGTTTCCGTTGTATTCTGGAGCCAGGAAAAAGTCCTCATTGCGGAAAGTGTAGGCATGAACAAGCAAACCCGCCGCGTGAGCATCATCAATCAGCGTGGTAGGTTCTTTTAATGGCCTGTCAGCATCGCTGATCACACCATCCCCATTCAGATCGTCAGCTTTACCATCCCCATCGCGATCCACAGTTGCAGAAGGTATAATTAACCCTTTTGAAGGGCCAATCCCTTGTGCATATTCGGCAATACCTGCTAATCCTGTAGAAGTTACCAAGTCGCCATAAGTCCGAGAGTCCCCACTGACAACAAAATCATACGGCTGAGAGCCACTTCCACCAAACAACTGAACCAGAGAGACATTCGTTAAGGTGTTCAGTCGTTGTAGGTTTGCAACTTCAAAAGACTGAATGAAAACCGCATCGTCAGCATCAGTGTACCCGTTAGCCGTGAGGATTTCTACTAAAGGTTCTTCCAGCGATAAACCCACAGAATTAAAGTAGGTGGGGTGCTTGGTTTCCGGGTAAATACCAATGGTGCGACCAGTTTCCGCACTTTTGCGCTTGGCTAGGTCAATAACCTCTTGCAGAGTAGGAACTTCGTATAAACCGTCATAAGCTGTACTACGCAGCTGGGGAAGACGCTCTTTGGCGCGGAGAGTTTTGATTTCTGCTAGAGTGAAGTCTTCGGTAAACCAGCCTTCTACTTCTGCCCCATCAATAATTTTAGTGGTGTAACGGTCAGCAAATTCTGGACGACTGGAAACATCGGTGGTTCCAGAAATTTCGTTTTCATGACGAGCAATCAGAACGCCGTCTTTAGTTGAAACTACGTCTGGTTCAATATAGTCAGCCCCCATGTCAATTGCTAACTCATAAGCAGCCAGCGTATGCTCTGGGCGATAGCCACTGGCTCCCCGGTGTCCAATTACAATCGGGGGTGCGCCCGTTAAAGTTGCGGCTGCTGCTTCACCAACAGGTACAAGTGCCAAAGCTGCCGTTGCTAATAATACCAACTTCAAAGAACGAAACATAATTTCAGCTAAGTAAATGAATATGCCTAAGTGAATATACAGGTATGACATTAAGCTTAGAGAGCAATTTAGGTTAATTTAAGTATAAATACGGATTAAAATTTGCTCCTCGTTCCCAGTTTCCGGCTGGGAACGAGAAACAGATAGGGGGTTTTGCTAGTTACACTAAAATCGAACGGCTATAAGTTTTTGGTGGGGATAGACTCCGTGGAACAGGTGACACAGGCAGTCAAACAACGGGTTCAGGAACTGCGGCAGCTGTTGCAGAATGCCAGCTTAGCTTACTATGTCCTTGATAATCCCATCATGGAGGATGCTGTCTACGATCAGTTGTATCGGGAACTGCAAGACTTAGAAAGCAAGTATCCCGGACTGATAACGTCCGATAGCCCTACCCAGCGCGTCGGAGAACGCCCAGCATCACAATTTACATCGGTAAGGCACAATATTCCCCTCTACAGCCTGGAAAATGCCTTCAATATGAAGGAATTTTCTAAATGGCAGGAACGTTGGCAGCGCCACCGTCAAGAATCTCCTCTTGCTCAGGGAGGGTTAGGCGAGATTGAATATGTGTGTGAGCTGAAAATTGACGGTTCTGCTATAGCTTTGACTTATGAAAATGGGATTCTGGTGAGGGGAGCAACTAGGGGTGATGGTGTCGCTGGTGAAGATATTACCCAAAATGTGCGGACGATTCGTTCGATTCCGTTACGGTTGAATCTAGACAATCCTCCTGGTCGCGTTGAGGTGCGCGGTGAGGCGTTTTTAGGGTTGGAGGTGTTTAAACAAATCAATCAGGAACGCTCCTCTGCTGGCGAGTCCCTATTCGCCAATCCCCGCAATGCGGCGGCTGGCACTTTGCGGCAGTTAGACTCGCGAATTGTGGCGCAGAGACGGCTGGATTTCTTTGCCTATACTTTGCAAATTCCCGGTAAGGATGATGCTGAGGTTGCTAAAACGCAGTGGGAATCGCTGGAATTGTTGCAAGAGATGGGTTTCCGGGTGAATCCGAATCGGAAACTCTGCCGCTCTTTAGAGGATGTGCAGGCTTATTATGAATACTGGGATACAGAACGGCTGAATTTGCCCTACATGACTGATGGGGTGGTGGTGAAGCTGAATTCGATTCTGCTTCAGGAGCAGCTAGGATTTACGCAGAAGTTTCCCCGCTGGGCTGTGGCGCTGAAATATCCGGCTGAACAAGCTCCGACGCGGGTGGAAAATATTTCCGTGAATGTGGGACGGACGGGGGCGCTGACACCACTGGCGGAGTTGCAGCCTGTGCAATTGGCTGGGACTACCGTACAAAGAGCTACGTTACACAATAGCGATTATGTGCGATCGCTTGATATCCGCATTGGCGATACAGTAATTATCCACAAGGCGGGCGAAATTATACCAGAAGTGGTGCGTGTTTTGCAAGAACTTCGCCCATCTGGTACGCAACCTTTCCAAATGCCTACCTGTTGCCCAGTGTGCAATCAGCCAGTAGTAAAACCACAAGATGAGGCGGTGACGCGCTGCGTGAATGCGTCTTGCCCAGCTATCTTAAAAGGGGCGCTGGTTCACTGGGCGAGTCGCAACGCGATGGATATCAACGGCTTGGGCGAAAAGCTGATGCACCAGTTGGTTGATAAAGGTTTGGTGGATTCGGTTGCTGACTTGTACGATTTAACGGTTGACAGGTTGGCATCTTTGGAACGGATGGGCAAGAAGTTAGCCGAGAAGTTGGTGGATGCGATCGCGCACTCAAAAACTCAACCTTGGTCTAGAGTATTATATGGTTTGGGAATCCGTCACGTCGGTAGCGTGAATGCTCAGACTTTAACTCAAAAATTCACCACAGTTGAGCAGCTTTCTTCTGCATCAGCAACCAATATTGAAGCAGTTTACGGCATTGGCCCCGAAATTGCCCAAGCTGTTTATCAGTGGTTCCGAGTTCCTGCGAATCAGGCTTTGATTGACAGACTCAAGGCATCTGGGTTACAACTCGCCAATCAGGAGGCGGGGAAAATGCCCACTCCACAAGAAAATCTGTTTTTACAGGGCAAAATCTTTGTGATTACTGGCACTTTACCCACGCTGAAGCGAGATGAGGCGAAAGCACTCATAGAAAAAGCTGGAGGGAAAGTGACAAATTCTGTCAGCGCCAAAACTGACTACTTACTTGTCGGGGAAGACGCAGGTTCTAAGTTGGAAAAAGCTCAAGAATTGGGAATCACCCAGTTGAGTGAAGCCCAATTGCTAGAAATAGTCGAAGATTAGATGTCATCAGCAAACACACAATGGAAAGAGTAGGGAGCGTGCGCTTTTATTGCGTAACGCTCCTTTTCCTTGAAAGTACCCGGCAGACTTTAGTCGTCAGGCTTATTTTACCAAAAATCGGATTAATCCCAATGCAACTTCATTCTAGTTCCGGTAGATGGCGCTTAGGACTAGCGTTATCGCTTGTGACTGTATTCCTATGGGGAATTCTACCTATTGCTCTGACGGTGACGCTGCAAGCGTTGGATGTTTACACCGTCACTTGGTTTCGCTTTCTGGTATCTTTTGGATTGTTAGCGATTTATTTAGCGGCACGGAAACAATTACCATCAGTAGAAAAACTGAAAACAACGCCTATAGGATTGTTAGCGATCGCTATCTTATTTTTAGCAGCTAATTACATCCTTTTTCTACAAGGTTTGCAGCTAACTTCGCCAGCTAATACCCAAGTTCTCATTCAAATGGCTCCCGTGCTTATGGGTTTGGGCGGCTTAGCTATTTTTAAAGAACGCTATACTTTGCGTCAATGGATAGGTTTAGCTGTACTAACTCTAGGATTCGCGCTGTTCTTTCACGAGCAATTAACTAACTTAATTACAGCCCAGGGCAAATATTTAATTGGCTGTGGCTTAATTGTGCTGGCAGCTATAACTTGGGCTATTTATGCTTTAGCTCAAAAACAGCTTTTGCAAAAATTGCCTTCTTCTAACATTATGCTGCTAATCTATGGCGGCTGTGCAATTTTGTTTACTCCGTTTATCACACCGCAACCGATTCTTACACTGAATCCCTTACATTTAGGAATGCTACTTTTTTGTGCTTTGAATACTGTTATTGCTTACGGTGCTTTTGCCGAATCTTTGGAACACTGGGAAGCATCGCGAGTAAGTGCCGTTTTAGCTATTACTCCTATTGTAACTTTGATATCTGTGTCCGCTGTAGCGGTTTTTTTACCTAGTTTAATCGCCCCGGAAAAACTCACAATATTGGGGATTTTTGGAGCAATTTCAGTAGTATCTGGCTCAATAGCGATCGCGTTGGGAAAATCGCGTTAATCTTAGAATATTATCCGACCTGAAAAGACTCCTCAAAAGTCTTAGGTTCTAGAAGAGATTTTCCCTTTTCTAAAGTGTATTGGCTTTTCATTCTGTTTCTTCCTCTTCCTCTCTGCTAATTTCCTCTAGTTACTGAATTGCATTGTTAACATCATTGCCTGATATAGCAATCCTATTTAAGTTGTAATTCAGCGGTTAAGATACTCGACTTCTTAGAGAAGTCGGGTATCTAGCTTTCACGAATCATTTAGGACTGCTATAAATTGGCTCAAGTAGTAGAGAATAAAACCCTATTGCATCTCCTAGGGTTTAATTAGACGCCTATTTCGTGCTGCATGGCGATACTCAGCCATCAATTTTTCTCGCTGTTGATATGGATAATACATCATGGCAACTAAGGATAAACTGGTTCCTAGTAGGGATGAAAACAAAAAGAAATTGAGGAACCCTACACTGAATCCCGTGCCTAAGCTCATGCCTAAACCTGTTATCAAAAGTGCGCTACTAACAGCAATCTTTTCAGTAAATCCTCTCTCCTTATAATTCTTAATTACCGCCCCATTTACAAATCCAATCACTAGACCTGCCAAGGTTCCTAAGGCAGCAATAGCCGCTGGTAAGAACCCGGATGATAACAAAACAACTAACATTGTCAAAGTTGTCAACCAAGCTGCAATCTTGATGCCTATTACAGTTCTGATTCCAACCGCAGCAAGTAGAGTTCCGGCTAAAAACCAAGCCACAAATACCGCTATTACTCCAAGTTGAAAAATTGCTACAGATGGCCAAGAGGCAAATTTGAATAGGACTGCTACCATCCAAGCGATCGCACCTGTCCAAAACCCAGTCATTGCCAAAGCAATTACTAACAGCAAAACCATTGAAATATAAGGCGGCTTTGGAGTTTCAAGCAGAGTTGTGCGAACTGTAATCGTGAGCGGGTAAGTTTCTGGGGAACAATTAGTGTGTAATAAAATCTGACGGCTGTAGGTTTTATCTGCCATCAACTTATTAGTATTTACGGTAATTTTGCAATCAGCATGATTACTCTTAAATACACTTGGTTCAAAAGAAATCCAAGCATGAGAATTGGAATAGCGCGGATCACTTTCGTGGGGTGCAACTTCCCAAGTACCTTCAAGCAGTGTATCTGGCACGGAGTTATTAACACTAACGGTTTTAGTTAATTTTTCGCCTAGTTGTGTTGTTTTTAATTCCAAAGCCAGTTGGCTAAATTTAACTTCCGGTAAGCGATTAACATAAATCGGCTTGAGAGCTTCCAAAGCAGCCGTAGCATTGGGGAAACGGTCTTTTGCTTTGGGTTCGACCATTTTTGAGAGCCAGTCCACAAAGCGCAGACTCAGCTTAGGAAGCAGCGGCTTGAAATTAAGCCGACCATCTTCATCAAATAAGGTGTCAATTGCTGTTGATTTTGTCCCAGTTAACAAGCAAATGAGTGTTGCGCCTAAACCATATAAATCGGTCGCTTCGTTTAGCTGGCGGTTGTATATCTGTTCGGGTGCCATAAACCCAAATGTCCCGGCGGCGACGCTGCTCATTGCCATTTCCCCACTGCCAATTCGAGCTAAGCCAAAATCCACCAGATAAACATTTAGTTGCTCGTCCACGAGGATATTTTCAGGTTTAATATCCCGGTGAATTACAGATGGAATCCGATTTTGTAAATAAATAAGAATTTCTAGGACAGAAACAGCAATTTTTTGGATGTCATCCGGGTCAAAACTGCGCGGAGCGGATAAAGGCAGGGCATCTTTATACTCCTGTACCATGCAGAAACCAGATGGGGTTTCAAAGGAATCGAGATAACGGGGAATTCCCGGATGATCGAGTCCTCGCAAGACTTGAATTTCGCGCTCGTAAGCTTTAAAACCCGACCATTCAGACCCAACTTGGGCAAATAGAAATCGCTTCAGGATGACTAACTGCTCTGTGACGTTATCCTTTGCCAGATAAGTGATGCGACCCCCGGCGCGATTGCGCCCAAGTTCTCGAAGGGTCTGATAGCGGGGACGGCGACTTAAAGTGTGTGAGGAGTTGCTCATGACGGCAAACAATGCAGGTAGATGGCGTCTATTCTAGGCGATCGCTATCCTTCCTTTCTTTTCCTTCGCGCTGTATAAAAAAGACAGGGCAGTATAATCGCCTAAATTAAATAATTATGGTTTAATTAAGTGTTGCTCAGATTTGCGATATTGTGCAATGAGTCTGCGTCGCTGCAAAGGTGGATAGAGCATCATTCCAGCTAAGGGTAAACCAGTCCCCAATACTGCTGCTAACGCAAATAGATTCGAGGCTCCTAACTTCATCCCAACTCCCAGGCTACTTCCCAACCCTATTGTCAGAATCAATATAGCAATACTAGCTACTTTGCTAAATCCTTTATTCTTTATTTCAGCTTGTATTTTCTTGGCTGTATATACAAGATAAGCCCCAACCCAAGCCAAAGCATAAAAAATCAGACAAACGACATAAAAGCATACTATAATCACAACACTAAAAAGGATAACCTGCCACAAAACCAAACACAGAATAATACCTCCAAGTCCAGGCGGTGGCTCTAACTTAGGTGCAAACGGAAAATGCTTCCACAAGTTCTCAACTACACCTCCAAATACAGCCTCAAGCAAGGCTCCGCCAAAGACTATGAGCATTAAAACAGCGCTAAATTCAGGCGGTAAAAGCCAAATTTGTGAAACAAGCCAAACCGAGCTGAAACAAATCCCACCTAGCAGAGCCAGGGACAAATAGGGCAGTTTCCTAGTTGCAATTGGAATACCATCTGTCTGAACTTGAATGGTTAGAGAGTAAGTTTCTGTTGCGGAATTTGTGTGCAATAAAATCTGGCGTTCATAGCTTGTAGCTGCCATCAACTTACTCGTATCCACGGTAATTCTGCACTCAGCACAATTACTTGCAAACCTTGCTGGCGCAAATTTAATCCAAGCATGGTCATCTGGCATATGCGGTGGGTCGCTGGGATGCGGTGCCACTTCCCATTTGCCCTCTAGAACCGTCTCTGGGATAGGGTTATTTACCGTGATAGTTTGAGTTACCCTTTTACCAAGTTTGGATGCCTTAAACTCCAACCTAGATTGACTCAACTGAACTTCCGGTATGCGATTAACATAAATCGGCTGGAGTGCTTCTAGGGCAGCAGCAGCATTGGCATAGCGGTTTTTAGGATTAGGCTGCACCAGCTTTTCTAACCAGTCAACAAAGCGCAGACTGAGCTTAGGAACTAGCCGCTTAAAGTTAATTCGATTATCTTCATCAATTAAGGTGTCAATTGCCGTTGATTTTGTCCCCGTCAGCAAGCCAATCAGAGTCATTCCGAGACTGTACAAATCGGTTGCTTCGGTTAGTTGGCGATTGTATAATTGTTCTGGTGGCATGAAGCCTAGCGTACCTAATGCTACGCTGCTCATCGTTATTTCTCCAGCACCAATTCTGGCAAAGCCAAAATCGACAAGATAAACATTCAATTCCTTGTCAACTAAAATATTTTCTGGTTTAATATCCCTGTGAATTACAGGAGGAATGCGATTTTGCAAATATACCAAAATTTCTAATAGAGAAATAGCAATTTGCTTAATTTCATCTGGACAAAAACTGCGCGGTACAGCTAAAGACTGGGCATCTTTGTATTCCTGCACCATGCAGAAGCCATCGCCAGTTTCAAAAGAATCCAGATAGCAAGGAATACCAGGATAATTCAGCCCTTGTAAAACTTGAATCTCGCGCTGATATGCCTTAAAACCAGACCAATTAGAGGCAGATTTAGCAAACTGAAACTGTTTAATAACTACTGGCTGCTGAATCCTGGTATCAGTTGCCAAATAAGTGATGCGACCACCAGTATAATTGTGACCAAGTTCTCGGATAACTTGATAGCCGTGGCTAAAAAAATCAGGAAAGTTGCTCATGGTCATAAAGATAAGGGTAGATGACGATCAATTTTATGCGATCGCCCTCCTTTCCCTCCTCTTCCTCAGCGCCTCAAACCTCCACCAACTCTAACTCCTCAACCTCTTGCGAACCTGTAGAATTAGCCAATCGTTCAATCGCCCGATCGATTGTCTCCAAACCCTGCTGAAGATTTTCTATCACGCTAAGATGTCCGCGCAGCTCAGCAGCACCAGCAAAACCTTTGGCATACCAAGTCATATGTTTGCGAGCTTGTCTGATACCGCGATCGCCTTTATATTCCCACAAAGCTTGCAAATGTTCTTTTGCACATTCCAGCCGTTGTATCGGCGTTGGTGGCGTCTTTTCTTGCCCAGTTTTCAAGAAATAATCAATTTCCCCTACCAAAAAGGGATAACCCAGAGTTCCCCGCGAACACATCACCCCATCCGCGCCGGTTTGTTCCAAACACTTCACCGCCGCCTCTACGGAAAACATATCGCCATTGGCAATTACTGGAATCGACAGAATTTCCTTCACTTTACCAATCCACTCCCACTTAGCAGGGCCAGTGTAACCTTGGGAACGGGTGCGACCGTGTACCGTAATCATTTGCGCCCCCGCATCTTCCATGCGCTTAGCAAAGTCCAGAATATTGATTTCCTTATCTGTCCAACCGATGCGGGTTTTCACCGTCACCGGCACATTTACCGCCTTCACGACCGCCCGAACAATTGCCTCAGCGACCTCCGGTTGCCGTAACAAAGAAGAACCGCCACCATTTTTAGTAATTTTATTAACTGGACAACCCATATTAATATCAACTGTATCCGCCCCTTCTTTCACAGCCATTACAGCTGCTTCCGCCAAGAAATCTGGGCGACAATCAAACAACTGAATACTAATGGGTCGTTCGTTGGGGTCTACTTCCATAATTTTAGGAAGTTCTTTCACATAGTGCAGCCCTGTGGCATTTACCATCTCGGTGTACATCATCGAGTCTGGTGCATAACGACGCACCAAACGCCGAAACACTAGATCAGTCACCCCAGAGAGAGGCGACTGTAAGACGCGGCTTTTTACTTCAAAAGAGCCAATTTTGAGAGGAGTGGAGAGTCTAGATTTTAAGCTGGGAGATAGGGAAATCATAAACCTTATCAGGCAAACGAGGCTTTTTTATGGTAGCCGTTTCTCAGCACCTCTCACGTCCTCTGTTCCCTTCGCCTTATGCAGCATCTTTGCAGTTAAACCCCTCCAAGACGGCAAATACAACAGATTTATTACGGGTTGCACCCCTACCGAGAGCCAAAGATTTCCTTAGAGTAGACACAGTGATAGCAATCAGCAGCAGATAGGTGGATGAAGGAAGGAAAATGGCTTCGCAAGTTTAACCGTCCCAAACTAGGTTCGGAAAACCCCCCTTCATCGAGTAGCAACTCGCGCTCAGTATATATAACAGTACGCACTCGGCGATCAGACTAAACGTTTGCTGGTTCAACTTGTACTTTTGTATTCCCAGTTTTGCAGTTTTGTAGTTATAGGAACCGAGAGAAACCCTTATGCCGAAAGTTGTTGGAATTGACTTAGGTACGACAAACTCCTGCGTAGCAGTAATGGAAGGTGGTAAACCCACGGTAATTGCTAACGCAGAAGGTTTTCGCACCACACCATCGGTAGTAGCATTTGCCAAAAATGGCGATCGCTTAGTCGGACAAATCGCCAAACGCCAATCGGTGATGAACCCCGAAAACACCTTCTACTCGGTGAAGCGCTTCATGGGGCGTAAATTTGAAGAAATTACCCACGAAGCCACGGAAGTTTCTTACAAAGTGCTGCGCGACAGCAACGGTAACGTTAAGTTAGACTGTCCCGCACAAAGTAAGCAGTTTGCACCAGAAGAAATTTCTGCTCAAGTGCTTCGCAAACTGGTAGATGATGCCAGCAAGTACCTGGGAGAAACCGTTACCCAAGCTGTAATCACCGTACCCGCCTACTTCAACGACTCCCAGCGCCAAGCCACCAAAGATGCTGGTAAGATTGCCGGGATTGAAGTAATGCGGATTATCAACGAGCCTACCGCCGCTTCTTTGGCTTACGGTTTTGATAAAAAGAGCAACGAAACCATTCTGGTATTTGACCTTGGTGGCGGTACCTTTGACGTGTCCATCCTAGAAGTTGGCGATGGCGTATTTGAAGTATTAGCAACCTCTGGTGACACTCACCTGGGTGGTGACGACTTCGACAAGAAAATCGTTGACTTCTTAGCTGAAGAATTCAGGAAAGCCGAAGGTATTGACCTCCGCAAAGACCGTCAAGCCCTCCAGCGCCTGACTGAAGCTGCTGAAAAAGCCAAAATTGAACTGTCAAGCGTCACCCAAGCAGAAATCAACCTGCCCTTCATCACTGCGACCCAGGATGGCCCGAAGCACCTGGATATGACGCTGACTCGCGCTCAGTTTGAAGGACTCTGCTCCGACTTGATCGATCGCTGCGGCGTTCCGGTACAGAACGCTCTGCGTGATGCCAAGTTAGATAAAGCTGCGATCAATGAAGTTGTGTTGGTTGGTGGTTCCACCCGGATTCCCGCAGTACAAGAATTGGTAAAGCGGATTTTGGGCAAAGACCCGAACCAAAGCGTTAACCCGGATGAAGTGGTAGCCGTAGGTGCTGCAATTCAAGCTGGTGTGCTTTCGGGTGAAGTAACCAACATCTTGCTGCTTGACGTTTCCCCCCTATCTTTGGGTGTGGAAACCCTTGGTGGTGTGATGACCAAGATTATCCCCCGCAACACCACGATTCCCACCAAAAAGTCTGAAGTGTTCTCTACTGCTGTAGATAATCAGACCAACGTGGAAATCAAGATTCTGCAAGGCGAACGGGAGATGGCGGCGAACAACAAGGAGTTGGGTATCTTCCGTCTAGATGGTATTCCTTTGGCTCCTCGTGGAATGCCACAAATTGAAGTTACCTTCGATATCGATGCCAACGGTATCCTGAATGTAACTGCTAAGGATCGCGGTACTGGCAAAGAGCAATCGATTAGCATCAGTGGTGCTTCGACTCTGCCACAAAACGAAGTTGAGCGGATGGTTAAGGAAGCCGAACAAAATGCGGCAACTGACCGGGAGCGTCGTGAGAAGATTGACCGTAAGAACCAAGCTGACTCCCTCGTTTACCAAGCTGAGAAGCAAATGGCTGACTTGGGTGACAAGGTTCCCTCTGCTGACAAGACTAAGGTAGATGGATTGGTCAAAGATTTGCGCGAAGCGATCGCTCAGGAAGACGACGACCGCATCAAGTCCCTCACCACTGACTTGCAACAAACTCTCTACACCATCGGTAGCAACATCTATCAGCAAGCTGGCGGCGCAACCCCAGGCGATGGCACTGGCGATCCCACTGGCGGCGGTTCCACTCCGCCTTCCGGTAGTTCACCAGATGATGTGATTGACGCTGATTTCACTGAATCCAAATAATTAGCTGTAAGGGTGGGGAAACCCCACCCTTACTAAAAAACAAAGGTTGATGAGCGCTTAAAAGCACTTCATCAATCTTTTTTTTTACGCAAAAGAACGCAGAGTTAAAACTTCCTCTGCGTTCCTGTACATATAGCTGTATTCATGCTTGTTAGGACGCTGCCTGCTTGAGAACGGATTCCATCGCCTCTCGTAAACTTGAGGATTGGGGTAACAACTTGCGAACGCGGCTTTTCAACCATGC